>DASXUT010000148.1 GCA_036504675.1 Bacillota bacterium
CCACGGGGAGGGGGCAAGAAGAAGCGCAAGGCCAAAGACCAGACCAGCGGAACTTCACCGATCCCGACTCCCGGATCATGCGGTCGGACAAATCGTTTGTGCAAGGGTATAACGGCCAGGCTGCAGTAGATGCGAAGAGCCAGGTCATTGCGGCGGCAGAGGTGACGAAACCGGCAATGTCCGCTTGATGCTGGATGTGGACCTAACGGAGCAGCCCTCTCCAGCGAGAGGGCTGCTTAAGCTGCATTCGGGGACGACCGCCCTGATTCTCTGCGGATGCCTTACCCTTCGACGACTGTCGACAGGTTCCTTTGAGTCCTGGTAGAACGGGTATTCCATTTCGGGCCGCCAATGCTTTATACGTCTTCACCCCCACATAAGCGGCCCCCCAAACGCTCCTTTTCGTCCGCCGGGAGGACGGAGAATCTGACCAGGTAGGTCGGTCTGGCATATTCGGCGAGGCAGCTGTCCCATAAGAATTTGCCTGGGATAAGGAGCCGCATCCAGGGCCTACTGGTTTAACACTGAGGGACCCCGGCCTGATGCCGGCTAGATTCCTTGACGTTTCTGGACCCCATTTTTCCGGCGGTTGATGATACCCCCCTTCTGGGCAGTCAGTGCAAACACGAGTGTCCGTGGCGCAGACTAGGATTTCCCTAGCGCGAACTTCAGTGTCACCTCACAACGGCCCCGGCAAAAATACTCCCCGGAGGGTCTTGACAAACGAACGACTCTTGGATATTATCAGTAACAGGAACGATTACTATTAGCGATAAGGCAGAGTACAGCCCAGTCAGCTGAACCCCACGACCCGTGAGCCAAGGTGAGCCAAGGCTTCGAGCCAAGCCCACCAGTCAAGACCAGGAAGCCGAGACCGACAGCCAAGGCCACAAGCTCCGGGAAGGCGGTGACCGTTTGAGACCCAAGACGGCGTCAAGGAAGACGAAGCAGCGCCAGGTCATCCTGGAGGAGCTGCGCAAGGTCAAGAGCCACCCGACCGCCGACGAAGTCTACGAGATGGTCAAGAAGAAGCTCCCGCGCATCAGCCTGGGGACCGTTTATCGCAACCTCGAGTTGCTGTCGGACGCCGGCGAGATCCAGACCCTCGAGCTGGCCGGGACCCAAAAGCGCTTCGACGGCGAGCCGGCCACCCACTACCACGTCCGTTGCCTCAACTGCGGCAAGGTCGAGGACCTCGACTTCAGCCTCGATGAGTTGGAGGGCATGGAGGAGAAGGTTAGGCGAGAGACCGGTTACGAGGTCTTCGGGTATCGATTGAAGTTCCTGGGCCTCTGCCCGAAGTGCCAGAAAGAGCAAGCCAAGGCTCGCGAGAAGGCCCCCGTGAGGGCCGACTGAACATATCAAACCATCAGGAGGGGAAAACCGTGGAACTCAAAGGCTCGAAGACCGAGAAGAACATCCTGACCGCTTTTGCCGGTGAATCGCAGGCCCGCAACCGCTATACCTATTTCGCCAGCCAGGCCAGGAGCGACGGCTTCATGCAGATCGCTGAGGCCTTCGAGGAGACCGCCAACCAGGAGAAGGAGCACGCCAAGCGGCTCTTCAAGCTGCTCGAGGGCGGCGAAGTGATGCTCCAGGCCGGCTTCCCGGCCGGCGTCGTCGGCTCGACCGCCGAGAACCTGCAGGCCTCGGCGGGCGGTGAGCACCACGAGTGGGAAGAGATGTACCCGGCGTTCGCCAAGGTCGCCGAGGAAGAGGGCTTCAGCGACATCGCCAAGATCTTCCGGGCCATCGGCGTCGCCGAGAAACAGCACGAACGGCGCTATCTCGGGTTCCTCGAGAACATCAAGGCGGGGAAGGCCTTCAAGAAGGACGGGGTCGTCGCCTGGCGGTGCCGGAACTGCGGCTATGTCCACAAGGGCAAGGAAGCCCCGGAGCGCTGCCCGGCCTGCGACCATCCCCAGGCCCACTTCGAACTGCTGGCCGAGAACTGGTAGCCCGAGAACCGGTAAGCCCGAGAAGGAGGAACCCGAGATGACCACGGTCCTCGAGATTCATCAGTGCCAGATCTGCGGGAACACGGTGGAGATGATCCGGGCGGGCCAGGGTCAGCTGGTCTGCTGCGGCCAGCCGATGAAGCTCCTCGTCGAGAACACCGTCGACGCCTCCAGGGAGAAGCACGTCCCGGTGGTCGAGAAGACCGCCGACGGGTTCAAGGTCAAGATCGGCGCGGTGGCCCACCCGATGGAGGAGAAGCACTTCATCGAGTGGATTGAAATCATCGCTGACGGCAAAGCTTATCGCCGGTTCCTCAAGCCGGGCGAAGCCCCCGAGGCCGTCTTCCAGATCGACGCCCCCGAGGTGACCGGCCGCGCCCTGTGCAACCTCCACGGCCTCTGGAAAGGGTGAACCGGCCGAAAACCGCCTGAACGGAGGGCCCGAAATGCCGAAACCATTCAAAGCCGTCAAGGTCTCCGACCACGTCTACTGGGTCGGGGCCGTTGACTGGGGGATCCGCGACTTCCACGGCTATTCCACCGAGCGCGGGTCGACCTACAACGCTTACCTCATCATGGCCGACAGGATCACCCTCGTCGACACGGTCAAGGCCCCCTTCGTCGACGAGCTCCTGACCCGCATCTCCTCGGTGACCGACCCGTCAAACATCGAGTACGTCGTGTCCAACCACGCTGAGATGGACCACTCCGGGTCGCTCCCGGCGGTCATCCAGGCGGTCCAGCCGAAGCGGGTCTTCGCCTCGGTGATGGGGGTCAAGGTCCTCGGCGAGCACTTCCGGCTGGGCCGGGAGATCGAGCCCCTCAAGGATGGGGACAAGCTGAGCCTGGGGAACCTCGAGCTGACGGCCATCGAGACCCGGATGCTCCACTGGCCGGACAGCATGTTCACCTACCTGGCCGGCGACGGCGTCCTTTTCTCCAGCGACGCCTTCGGGATGTACCTGGCCTCGACCGGTCGCTTCGACGATGAGGTCGTCGATTGGGAGTACCAGGCGGCCAAGTACTTCGCCAACATCCTCATGCCCTATGCGCCGCTGGTGGTCAAGCTCCTGGAGAAGGTCGGCCGGCTCGGCCTGGACTTCAAGGTGATCGCCCCTGACCACGGGCCGATCTGGCGGCGGGATCCCCAGACGATCGTCGGGATGTGGGGCCGCTGGGCGGCCCAGAAGCCCGGCAACAAGGCCATCGTCACGTACGGGACGATGTGGCAGAGCACCGCGGCCATGGCCAAGGCCATCGCCGAGGGATTGGCCGCCGGTGGGGTCGACGCCAGGCTCCTCCCGGTCGACGCCACCCACCGCAGCGACATCGTCACCGAGTTGCTCGGAGCCGGTGCCCTGCTGGTCGGCTCGCCGACGCTCAACAACAACATGCTGCCGAAAGTGGCCGACGTGATGACCTACCTGCGCGGCCTGAAGCCGAGGAACCTGATGGGCACGGCCTTCGGCTCCTATGGTTGGAGCGGCGAGGCGGTCGGCCAGCTCAAGGACATCCTTGGCGAGATGAAGGTCGAGCCGGTCGGGGACGGCCTCAAGGTCAGGCACGTCCCCGGCGATGAGGCCCTGAACCAGTGCCGCGACCTGGGCATTCAGGTGGCCGAGAAGTTGAAGGAGGTCGTTGGCCATGGGTGATGAGAACGCTGCCAAGCCCGAGGGCGCCAAATCGGAGATCAACTCGAAGGCCCTGTGGAGCATCGCTTACGGGCTGTATGTCGTGACCTCCCACGACGGGGACAAGCTCAATGGGCAGATCGCCAACACCGTCTTTCAGGTGACGGCGGAGCCGGCGCGGATCGCCGTGAGCATCAACCGCAGCAACCTGACCCACGAATACATCGCCAGGAGCGGCACCTTGGCCGTTTCCTGCCTCGACGAGACGACGCCCATGGAGTTCATCGGGCTCTTCGGCTTCAAGACCGGGCGCGAGGTCGACAAGGTGTCGCAAGTACCGTATCGTCAAGGGGCGACCGGCTGCCCGGTGATCACCGAGAACGCCATCTCGATCATCGAGGCCAAGGTCGTCGACAAGCTCGACGTCGGCACCCACACCATCTTTGTCGGCCAGGTCGTCGCCGCCGAGGTCCTGCGCCAGGGAAAGCCGATGACCTATGCCTTCTATCAGGAGAACAAGAAGGGCCGGGCGCCCAAGAACGCCCCGACCTATCACGCCCCCGAGGCCGAGGCGAAGCCGGCCGAGGCGAAGCCCGGGTCGGCGATGAAGAAGTACGTCTGCGGTGTCTGCGGTTACGTCTACGACCCGGCCGCCGGCGATCCGGACGGCGACATCCCGCCGGGCACCCCCTTCGAGAGCCTCCCGCCCGACTGGAAATGCCCGGTCTGCGGGGCGGCCAAGGATCAATTCTCTCCGCAGTGAGGCAGCAAGGATAACCCGCCTCCGTCCTTGGGACCCTAGCACCGGGTTCCGGAAAGGGGCGGGTTTAATCTTGAGCAGCACCAGCAGGACAAGAGCCGTTTGGATGACCGTGGCCCTTGTGGTCTTGGTCTTGGCCGCCGGGGCCTGGCTGATGTGGCCCCCGGCCCGCGGGCGTTTCCGAGGCGTGGCGATGAAGCCGCTGCCGGCCCCGACGGGAACGACCTCCGCCGTGGAGCAGGGCCGCGAAATCTTCCGGTACGAGACGTATGGTGACGAATACTTCTTCACCGACGACCTGAAGTTGCCATTCTGGCTGCTGGTTCGGATTCCGGCGCCGATCCGCGAGAAGACCCTGGGGGTCATGACCGACCGGGAGGGCAAGATCGTCGGCCTCGAGCCCAAGGTCGGGAAAGACGGCAAGACCCGCTTCGGCGTCACCTGCGCCCTTTGCCACAGCGTGGTCAACGAGAAAGGAGAGCGGCTCGACGGCGTCCCCAACCACCGCCTGAAGCTCGGCACCATCCTGGCCCTGTCGCCGACCATCAGCCGGGCCCAGCGATCGGTCTTCCTCAGCTGGGGCCCCGGACGTCTGGACATTACTTCCGCCAATGAGGCTGAAGACAACATCAACAACCCGGCCAAGATGGAAGCGGCCTTCGGCACCAAGGGCATCAAGTGGTTCAACTTCAACGGGACCTTCGACAGCGCCGCCGAGCGCAGCCATTTCACCATGGACATCGTCGCTCACGGCAACGGCGAGTTCGTTCCCCCGGCCAAATGGGGGATTGTCAACAAGGATCTCGGTGACGGGATCGACTTCATTGGACCGAAGATGCCGGCTCTGGTGACCTACCTGGAGACCCTCGAGCCCCCGTTCCCCAAGCCCGGCTCATACGACCCGGCCATGGCGGCCAGGGGCAAGGTCCTGTTCATGGGCAAGGCCCGTTGCGCCCGTTGCCACACCCCTCCGCTCTACACCAACAACCAGAAGGTCAAGCCGACCGAGGTCGGGACCGATCCGGCCCACGCCGACTCACCCGTGTTCAAGGACGGAACCTACAAGGTTCCCCAACTGCGCGGGGTATGGATAACCGCGCCCTACTTCCATGACGGCAGCGCCAAGACTCTAAAAGACGTGGTCAATCACTACGACAAGCATTTCGGGTTGAACCTGACCGAAGCAGAGAAGAACGATCTGGTTGAGTTCCTGAAATCGCTGCCTGAACGGAGCCAATAGGACTCGGACCCGACACGCACGACCCGGCGGCCGCCGCTCTTGCCGCGGACGGCCCTTTCTTCCGTTTTCTTGACGTAACATGGTCGTGTGCTATAATTTAGAGTGTTTCAATCGATTCATCAGCCGGCGCGGGTGATTCATCAGCCGGCGCGGGCCCATAGCTCAGTGGTTAGAGCTACCGGCTCATAACCGGTTGGTCCCTGGTTCAAATCCAGGTGGGCCCACAAGTCGCGAAGGCCCGGGGGGTTGTCCCCGGGCCCTTTTCTTATTTGACCATTCCAGAGAAAATTGTCACGAGCGTCGTGAAACCCAATCATAGCTGGGCATAAAGTCCAACATCGGCATGCCGCCACAACCTCGAAACGATGTACGCCCTGTGAAAATCGCGCGAGAAGGCAGGTGCCCGACAGGAGGCGCCGAAAGCCCGGTACCGCTCCGGGGCCCCGGTCCTTGATTGCCCAGGGGTGAGTGAAAATGCTCGAACTGGCTATCCTCGGTCTCTTGAAAGACGGCCCGGTTCACGGCTACGAGCTGAAGGGCAAGGTCGGATGGGTCACGGGTGCTTACCGTCCGGTCAGCGACGGCGCCCTGTATCCGGCCATTGGTCGCCTGGAGGCAAAAGGCTTGCTCGAGCGCCACCCGCCTTCGGCTGGGAAGACCAGCGCCCCGCGGGTCGTCCTCTCCCTGACCGCGGCCGGCGAGGCGGAATTCCTCGAACGCCTGCGACGCCGGCGCCCGGCGGATGTGTCCAACGCCGCCCGGTATTTCGTCATTCTGGCCTTTTTCGGCCACCTGACACGCTCGCAGCAAGGCTCGCTCCTGCGACGCCGGCTCGCCTTCCTCAGGAATCACGGGTGTCGGCGGTGCGCGGTCCCCTTCGGCGTCGGGTGCTTGAGCTGACTTCCGAGACCCGTCGCCTTGAGCGGCGCTGGCTGCAAAAGATGCTGCGTCACCTGAACCACCTCGACGACCAGACGGATTGGCGCCTGCTCCGGGGCTGATCCGAGTCGACGACCGCCAATCGGCGAATACTGATAGAGCCGGCTGCTTACTTCAGGCCAAGTCGGCCGCGAGCCGCTTGACGGCCGCGATCATCAGGCGTCCACAGGGGGAGTCGCACAAATGGCCAACCGTTCAGGGGTCGTGGGGAACGTCAGCAGCAGCGGGGTCGTCACGCGTACGGTCATCGGCATCGTTCTCCTGGCCCTGCCGCTCTTCCGGTTGGTCCGGGGGTTCTGGGCCGGGGCCTTCTTCATCGGTGGCATCGAATCCATCCTTTCCGCCTATACCAGGACCTGCCCGCTGTCTGCCGCCTGGAACATGTGGTTCGGCAGCCGTGGTGGGGCCAAACCATTCGGCGAACAGACCGCCCCGCCCCGGTATACCGGCGGTGGCCCGAAACCCGGCCAATCCGGCTCGCAA
This sequence comes from Bacillota bacterium, assembly GCA_036504675.1. Lineage (NCBI taxonomy): Bacteria > Bacillati > Bacillota > Bacillota bacterium. The sequence continues at coordinate 7,012 of DASXUT010000148.1, forward strand.
GGCGACCGTGGCGGGCGGGGCCAAGGCCAGTCCGGGCAGGGCGCCGAGGGTGGGCAGCCTCACCGCGAGCCCATCAGCACAGTGGGCTCTGAGGGGCACCTCCAAGCCCGGACCGGCAAGTCCGATCAGCAAGGCAAGGACGAGGTCGACGCCTTCTCCGGCGGCATCCAGGGCCGGGGCGGGGACAGCGACAAGGACGGCTGAACCGGGGTAGGAGGCGGCCGAGCCGGCGTAGAACTCTTCATCGGCCGGCGCGGAGCAAAGCGACCGGCCGATGAACTCGGACGGAGGTCCGCCGTGGCCGCCATCACCCTGCCCCCCCGGTTGCAGTGCATTGCCGATAACGTTCCCCAGGGCAGCGTGGTCGCCGACATCGGCACCGACCATGCCTTTCTACCGATCTATCTTGTTTCGAGCGGCCGCTCGCCGCGGGCCATCGGGGTCGACCCCAAACCCGGTCCGCTGGCGGCGGCCGCTGTCAATGTCGCGGCGGCCGGGGTCGGCGACCGGGTCGAGCTGCGTCGCGGCAGCGGTCTGAGCCCGCTGACCCCAGGCGAGGCCGACGTCGTCGTTCTGGCCGGGCTGGGCGGCGCGTTGACCTGCAAGATCCTCGACCTCGACCCGGCCGTGCGCTGGAGCGTCGAACGGTTCATCCTCCAGCCGATGATCGGGGCCGAAGTCTTGCGCCGCTGGCTCGATGAGAACGGGCTGAAGATCGCCGACGAAGACTTGGTCGAGGATGTGGGGAGGCTCTACGAGGTGATCGTGGCCGAGCCAAGGACGGGAAGCCAGGCGCCTCAGGCCGACGGGCTCGGCCTGAGCCAGGAGGTGCTGGACTTCGTCGGGCCGGTCCTGCTGAAGAAGAGACATCCCTTGTTGAAGCGGCACGTCCAGGCCATGCTGGCCGAGTTCCAGACGGCCCTGGGCCAGTTGACGGCCGGCCGTACGGCGCGGGCGGCCGAGGTCCGCGAGCGCTACGGGCGCATCGCCGACGGCCTGCGCGAGGTCCTGTGCCGTCTCTGAGCGGGCCTTGTCCGACCTCCCGACTCTGGTCAAACGCCCGCCTTTCTGTTAAGCTGAGATGGGCCGTAGGAAGGGCCCGCGGGGAGGAGAAGCCTTGACCAGTGAGGGACGTCCGGCTCGCCCCGTCGTCGTCTACACCGACGGTGGGTCCCGCCACAACCCAGGGCCGGCGGCCATCGGCGTGGCCCTATTCGACCGGGAAGCGCCGGCTCAGCCGCCCGACCCCCATCCCTTCTTTCAAGTCGGGGTCTACATCGGACAGGCCACCAACAACGTCGCCGAATACCTGGCCCTCCTGCGCGGCCTCGAGGAAGCCATCGCCGCCGGGGCCACGGCGATCGAGGTCCGATCGAACAGCGAGTTGCTCATCAAGCAGATGAAGGGCGAGTATCAAGTAAGGAACGAGGGGCTCATACCTCTCCACGGACGGGCCAGGGTCCTCGCCATGAAGCTACCGACCAGGTTCGTCCATGT
>DASXUT010000149.1 GCA_036504675.1 Bacillota bacterium
CCGATGGTTCACCACGGCCGTCCCTCACCCCCCGCTATCCCCCCCCACCCCTGATCGCTTCCCCTCCACCCGCTCCCCCACCGCTCACTCCCCCGCCGCTGACTCCCGCGCCGCGCCCAAAGCGTCGGTTCAGTTCGGCGAGGGTCAGGCGGATGACGGTCGGCCGTCCGTGCGGGCAGGTCAACGGGCGCCCCGTTGATGCCAAGTCCCGCAGAAGGGCCTCCATCTCCGATCGGAACAGCGGGTTTTGAGCCTTGACCGCGCCCCTACAGGCGGCAATGGCCCGCCGGGCATGGTCCCGATCCGTCTCCCGCCGCTCCTCACCGGTGAGGGGGTCGGTCAAGGCGTCGAGGATGTCTCGGACATCCTTGGGGCCGTAAGATTCCCCGGTGCCCGCCGGGACCGATCGGATCAGCAGTGACCTGGGGCCGAATGGCTCAGCCTCGAAACCGGCTTCCCCCAGGGCCCCCCGGTAACGCTCGAAGGCCGCCGCTTCGTCTGCCGACAGCTCCACGGATAGCGGGACGAGGAGAGGTTGGCCGCGACCGCCTCCCGTCCCGGCCAGACGGTCGTAGATGATCCGTTCGTGGGCGGCGTGCTGGTCGATGAGATAGAGCCCGTCGGGACCCTCGGCCACCAGATATAGGTGGTGCAGCTGCCCCAGTGGACGGAGCTCAGGCCATGGGGCGACCGCCGATGATGGTGCGCCGGCCGACGGCCCCCCGGAGGGAGCCCCGAAACCCGCCTCGCCTCCGACCCCAAGCAGGTCCCCCGCAGCGGGAGGAGCCGCGCCCGAGGCCGGGACGGAGGCCGGCCAAGCGGCGGCGGTCTCCGGCGGCAGCTCCCTCAGGACACTCCCGCCCCAGGCCGCGCCGGCGGCCACCTCCCTGATCATCGAGCCCCCTCGCAAAGCCCCGGCGACACCGGCCCGGACGAAGCTGAAAGCCTCCCGTTCCCTGGCCAGCCGAACCTCGGCCTTGGCCGGGTGGACATTGATGTCGACCGCCTCTCCGGGCACATCCAGGAGGATGACCCCGACCGGGCGCCGCCCACTGGGAAGGAGGCCGGCGTAAGCTTCCTCGAAGGCCTTGGACAGGGCGGCCGATTGGACCGGCCGGCCGTTGATCAACAGGAGTTGTCTGGATCGATTGCGACGGTGGGCTTCCGGGCGGCCGACGAACCCTTCGACCCTAAGGGCCCCGTCGGCCAGGCCGACCGGCACCAAGAGGCCGGCCACGTCTCTCCCCCAAAGCTCGAGGATGACGGCGAGCCGGTCGCCCCGACCATCCGTATGCAGGCTGACCCGCCCGCCGACCTCGACGGAGAAAGCGATGTCCGGCCGGGCGACCGCCGCCCGTCCGACCGCCTCGACGGCCGCCGACGTTTCGGTGGCCACCGCCTTTAGGAACTTGAGCCTGGCCGGCACGTTATAGAAAAGGTTGCGGACGGTCACCTGGGTCCCCGGTGGCCCGGCCGCCTCCTCCGTCGCGATCAACTGCCCCCCCTGATAGCGGACAAGCGTCGCCGAACCGGCCCCAGCCTCCCTGGTCAGGACCTGGGTCAGGGAGACCGAAGCGATGCTCGGCAGCGCTTCGCCTCGAAAGCCCATCGTCCGGACCTCATCGAGGTCGGCGATAGACCGGATCTTGCTCGTCGCGTGACTGATGAAAGCCGACTGGGCGTCCTCGGGGGACATCCCAGACCCGTCGTCGGTGACCCGAATCATCGTCCGTCCGCCGTCGGTCAGTTCCACCCGGATCCGCCCGGCGCCGGCATCAATCGCGTTCTCGACCAGTTCCTTGACCACCGAGGCCGGCCTTTCGATGACCTCTCCGGCGGCGATCTGGCTGATCGTCTGTTCGTCCAGGAGACGGATCACGCCCATCCCCTCACCTTCCCCTCCGGGCCTTCTCCTGCAACTCATACAGCTTGTTGAGGGCTTCCAGAGGAGTCATCTCCACCGGCCGCAGGGAGCGCAACTCCTCGACCAGAGGGTCGGTCTTGCTTTCAAACAAGGCCAGCTGGGTGATGTACCGCGGGCGCCGTGAAGCAGCCACCTGACGGCGGCTGCGCCGGACCTCCTCGTCGGCCTCGATCGAGTTCAAGATCTCCTGGGCCCGCCCAGTGACCTCGGCGGGCAATCCGGCCAGACGGGCGACATACAGCCCGTAGCTACGGTCCGTTCCCCCGGGCACGATTCGACGCAGGAAGACAACCTCGTCCCCCTTCTCGGCCACGGCCACCGACAGGTTGGTCACCCCGGGGACGAGCCCTTCCAGCTCGGTCAACTCGTGGTAGTGGGTGGCGAAGAGGGTCAGCCCGCCGATCCGGGCCGGGTCGGCGACGTACTCAGCCACCGCCCAGGCGATGGACAGCCCGTCGAAGGTGCTGGTGCCGCGGCCGATCTCGTCCAGGATGACCAGGCTGTCAGCGGTGGCGTGATTGAGGATATTGGCCGTCTCGACCATCTCGACCAGAAACGTCGATTGCCCCATGGCCAGGTCATCGCTGGCCCCGACCCGGGTGAAGAGGCGATCGACGACCCCGATCTCGGCCGCCGCCGCCGGTACGAAGCTCCCCATCTGAGCCATCAGGACGATCTGGGCCACCTGCCGCATGTAGGTCGATTTGCCGGCCATGTTCGGGCCGGTGATGATCTGGAGGCGGCTGTTCTCCCGGTCGAGGAGGGTATCGTTGGGGACGAACGGGGCAGCCAACACCCGTTCGACCACGGGATGCCGGCCCGCCTTGATCTCGATCCGGCCCGCGGCGCCGATGCTCGGCCGGACATAGCCAAAGACGGCCGCGGCCTCACCGAGGGCGGCCATCGCGTCGAGTTCAGCCAGGATGCGCGCGTCCTCAATGAGGGTCGGGACGTCTTCGGCGACCTTCTCTCGAACGGCCTGGAAGAGCTCGTATTCCAGGGCGGCCAGGCGTTCTTCGGCGCCGAGGACGAGCGCTTCCTTCTCCTTTAGTTCCGGGGTGATGAACCGCTCGGCGTTGACCAGAGTCTGGCGCCGGTCGTAGTCAGGCGGGACGGATTCCAGGTTGGCCCTGGTGACCTCGATGTAGTAGCCGAAGACCTTGTTGAACCCGACCTTCAGCGAGCGGACTCCAGTTCTCTCCCGCTCCCTGGCCTCGAGGGCGGCGATCCATGACTTTCCGTCCCGACCGGCCTCCCGCAACTCGTCGACGCGCGGGTCGTGACCCCGCCTGATCAGCCCGCCCTCCCTGATGGCCGGTGGGGCCTCCTCGTCGATGGCCCGCCCGATCAAGGCGACCACCTCGGGGAGAGGGTTCAGACGGTCGGCCAAGTCGGCCAAGGCGGACGACTTCGGGCCGCTCGCCCGGAGGACCTCGGCCACCCGCGGGACCTGCTCCAAGGAGGCCTTCAGGGCCAGCAGGTCGCGGCCGTTGGCGCTGCCATAGGCCACCCGGCCCGCCAGTCGTTCGAGGTCGCGGACCCCCCGAAGGTAGTCGCGAAGGTCCTTCCTCATGAACGGGTGATTGAGGAACTCGTCCACCGCGTCGTGGCGGCGCCGGATCGATTCGACTCCGCGCAGCGGGCGCTCGATCCAGTCCCTGATCAGCCGGGCCCCCATGGCCGTCACCGTCAGGTCGAGGAGTTCGAGGAGGGTGCCCCGTCTTCCCCCTTCCCGAAGGTTCTTGGTCAGCTCGAGGTTCCGTCGAGTGGCCGCGTCCAGGACCATGAACTCCGACCGCTGGTAAGTATGGAGCCCGGTGAGATGGCCCAGGTCGCTCTTCTGGGTGTCCCGCAAGTAGGCCAGGACGGCCCCGGCCGCCCCGATGGCCGCCGGGAGGCCCCCGCACCCATAGCCGTCCAGCGTCGCCACGCGGAACTGGCGGCGCAGGTCCTCAGCCGCCAGCTCGGGCTGGAACTCGAGCTCCGGTCGGACGGTCACCGGAATCCTCAGTCGCCCCCCCCGGATGTCGTCAGCCACCCGCCCGGCCTCGGCCATTCCGGCCGGGAGAAGGCACTCCGCCGGGGCGATCCGCCCCAACTCGTCGAGGAGGTCCTGGTCGGCCGCCGGCCCGGTGATTTCGGTGACGGCGAAGTCACCCGTGGACGAATCGATGACCGCCAGGCCGTAACCCCCACCCGGCCGTCCGGCCACGGCTGAGAGGTAGTTGTGCTTCCTCTCATCCAGGAGGCCGGCCTCGGTCACCGTGCCCGGGGTGATCACCCGAGTGACCTCTCGTTTCACCAGCCCCTTGGCCGACTTTGGATCCTCGACCTGGTCGCAGAGGGCGACCTTGTACCCCCTCTCAAGGAGGCGGGCAATATAGCCCTCGGCGGCGTGGTAGGGGATGCCGGCCATTGGAGCTCGGCTCCCGTTGCCCGCGTCGCGGCCGGTCAGGACGATCTCCAGCTCCCTCGAGACCAACTCGGCATCATCGAAGAAGGTCTCGTAAAAGTCCCCGAGTCGGAAGAAGAGGATCTTGTCCCGATGCTCGTCCTTGACCCGGCGGTACTGGATCATCATCGGCGTAACGGCTTCGGTCAACCCTCTCCCTCCAGGGGTGGGGCGGATTCGGCTTGACCGTGCAGGACCCAGGTCCCGGCCCGCTCGACCCGGACCCGGACCAGCCGGCCCCGGTCGGCCGCCCCGCCCGGGAAGAGGACCAACCGGTTCGACCTGGCCCGTCCCTCGGCCCGTCCAGGGTTCTTGGCGCTCTCCCCTTCGGCCAGGACCTCCACCGTCCGACCGACTAAGCCCTCGTTGAGTTGACGGGTGATGGTGTTCTGAAGGTCGATGAGGCGGGCAATCCGGTCCTTCTTGACCTCCACCGGGACCTGCTCCGGCAGGGAGGCGGCCGGCGTGCCGCGGCGGGGGGAATAGATGAAGGTGAAAGCGGCGTCGAAGCGAATCTCCCTGACCAGGTCGATGGTCTCGGCGAAGTCGCTATCCCGCTCACCGGGGAAGCCGACGATGATGTCGGTGCTCACCGCCACCCCAGGTACGGCCGCCCTAATCCGAGCGATCAGATCGCGATAGTGGCGGGCCGAATAGCCTCGGTTCATCAATTCGAGGATGGAATCACTGCCTGATTGCATCGGCAGGTGGACATGCTCACAGACGGGCCCTCCGGCCGCCAGGGCCTGGATGAGCTCTGGGCCGAAGTCCCGCGGGTGGGAGGTCATGAAACGGATCCGCCAAAGCCCGGGGCTCCGGCGAAGGTCCCCGAGGAGAGCGGCGAAGCCCACTCCGCCCGCGTTCCGCGGGTCCAAGTCGCGACCGTAGGAGTTGACATTCTGCCCGAGCAGGGTGACCTCTCGACAGCCCTGGTCGACCAATTCCTCGACTTCGCGGCGGACGGCCTCCGGCCGGCGGCTGCGCTCCCGGCCCCGGACGTACGGCACGATGCAGTAGGAGCAGTAGTTGTCACAGCCGTGGGTGATCGAAACCCAGGCCTTCAGGCCGTCCTTGCTCCGGCGCGGCAGACCCTCGGCGATCTCCCCTTCGTCTCCACAGACGGCGACCAATGGTTGCCGCGCTTCCAAGACCTTCCGGAGCAACGCGGGGAAGTCGGCCAGGTTGTGGGTACCGAAGACGAGGTCGATGTGGGGGGCACGACGCCGCAGAGCCTCGGCCATCCCCTCCTGCTGAGGCAGGCACCCGCAGACCCCCAGGACCATCCCGGGGCGCTCGACCTTGAGCCGCTTGAGCTCACCAAGGCGACCGTAGACGTGCTCGACCGCGCTCTCCCTGACCGTGCAGGTGTTGAGGATGACCACGTCGGCCCCGGAGGGGTCGGGCGCTTCCTGGTAGCCCATTTCCTCCAGCATCCCGGCCAGACGCTCCGAGTCGTGCTCGTTCATCTGACAGCCGAAGGTCATCAAGCGATACTTCAAAGACCGACTCACCAGTCCTTCCGCCACCCCCAAGGAGGTGTCCAAATGTTCCAAGACCAGGCCGACCCGGGCGGTGGACGGCCGCCGCTGGACAACCAGGTCCTCGCCACCATCCGCCACCGCCGGAGCATCCGGGCCTACGCCGACCGCCCGGTCCCCGAGGAGGTCATCCAGGCCCTCCTCGAAGCCGCCCACTGGGCGCCGAGCGCGGTCAACTCACAGCCCTGGCAGTTCGTGGTGGTCACCGATCCTGAGCGGAGGCGGCGCCTGGGTAGCATTGCCCGTTTCTTCTTCGTCCGGTACCGTCACGTCGGCTCGGCCCCGGTGGTCATCGCCGTCCTTGGCCGGCCGACCGGCGACCGCTGGTATCAGATCGACTGCTCCCTGGCCGCCGAGAACCTCATCCTCGCCGCCGAGAGCCTCGGCCTGGGCACCTGTTACGTGGCCGGATTCTCGGTCCCCGCGGCCCGGCGCATCCTCGGCGTTCCCAAGGCCCTCGACATCCTCGGGCTGATCACCCTCGGTTACCCGGGCGAATCCCCGGCCCCGCCGCCCCGCCTGGAACTCAAGGAGGTGGTCCACCGCGAAGTCTACGACCCGCAGACGGCGGCCACCCTGACGAGCCGGCTAAGGAAGAGCGGCCTCTTGTCGCTCGGCAAGCGCCTGCACGGGCTGTTCCGGCGCTCAGGACGGCGGTGACCCGCCTCGCCACCATCAAGCCGGCCGGAAGGGTAACAAAGAAGAGCGCCCGAGGATGACCGACCGGACGGGTCCATCCCCGCCCGAAGTCACGGGCTCGGACGCCCGCCGGGGGCCCGGGCCGGCCCCGCTCCCCTACTCTCGCCGAGGCTTAGTCTTTCGACCAGCGCAAGGCTTTATCCTGCGGTCCGCGGCCCCGCGGCGAGGAGGAATTCCCGCCGATGGGGCCACTTCGAGGGCCTCCCGGTGATCGACGGCGGTCGCCTGGCCGGCGTGGTCACCATGTGGGACCTCTTGATGCGCTCCGTCGGCAAGGACCCGGCCTTCATCGGCCAGACCCCGATTAACGAAGTCATGAGTCCGTCATCCGGCTGCGGCCCACGGACGCCAAGAAGGTCGTCGACGACCTTCGGGCGAGCGGTGAGCGAGGACCGGGACGCAGCGGTGCCGGCGCCCGGACAGCCGACGAACCGCCCCGGGCCGGGGAGATGGGAAACGCGGCATGCGAAGAGGGAGCCCTGGAGGCTCCCTCTTAAATGTTCCCACCAGGTAGTCCTCTGGCCTCGATGGCCTTACCCCGGCGGCCGACCGGCTCACCCCGGCCGCCGCCTTCAGAACTCCCACAAGCGGGCCCAGAAGGACTTCTTCCGGTCTCGCCGGCTTTTCTGGGCAGTCAGCTCGTAGCGCAGCGACTGGACCTCTTGCTGGGTCCGAAGGAGGGTGTTGAGAAGGCGCTCGCGCTCTTCCCGTTGCTGCGCCTCCATCGCCTCCAGGTGGCCCACCAATTGGCCGACTCGCTCCATCAGCAGGCTCAAGTCCGCCAGGTCGGCATCGTAGACGGCCGGGACCTCGGAGACGGGCGTGGGCGTCGGGAAGGCGATGACCGCCGGCCGCGAACTGGCGGCGGCTTCAGCCGACGCGGCTGTCATCGTCGCCAGGGCTGCCTTGATATCCGTGTCACCGCTGCCGCCGCCGCGCATCTCGACGATCCGCTGCAGGCGCTCGTAGGCCCCAACCGTCAAATGCTTGGCCGGGACATCTAGGCCGGCTTGGACCGAGACGATCTCGGTCTCGAAATCAGCCAAGATGGATCGGAAGACTCGCGGCGTCAGGTTGAGAAGGACGCACGCTTCTTCGTAAGACACGAACTCCTTGAGACCGCCACCCATCCCCAGGCCTCCCTAAACGCCCTTCCTGACCAATAGCGACCGCCGGGTCCCACCCCATCATATTGTGCTTTCTACACCTGGCGACACCTTTCCTCCGTCTTCGCATAGCTCCATAGGGCCGCCGGAAAACTATCGATGCGGCACGACGGACCCTCCCAAGGTGGTTCAGAATCGAGCGCTGATGGAGGCAGGCCATGAAAGGGCGCCGGCAGATGATCATCCTCAGCCTGGTCGCGGCCCTGGCGGTTACGACGGCGGTGTTCTATGGGGTCACTTACGGCCCGCTCTCCCCGGGACCTCGGGGCGAGGGCGAACGAGCCCGAGGCTACACCGAAATCCTCGACGAGGACCGTCAAGTCCTTCTCCGCACCGGACTGGCCGTGGCCGTCGGCGATCAGCTGATCACTGCCGGCGACTCAATGTACCGGGTCATCCGCGTCTTGGGCCGGACGGCCGTAGCTCGCCTGGTGTCCAAGGCCGGAAGCCTCGACTCGACCGGCGGCTGGGCCCCGCCGAGCCAGGCGGCGTCAGGCCCCCAGCCCGCGACGGAGCCGACCCCAAGCCCGATACCGGCGCCTCAGCCCGCCCCCACCCCCGTCCCGGGGCCCGGTCAGCCGGCGACCCCAACCGGGCCGAGGGCCGTCGTCGTCTACCACACCCACTCCGACGAATCCTATACCCCGGACGACGGGGCCCCCGTCATCCCGGGCAACGGCAGCATCTTCGAAGTCGGGGCCACCTTCGGCACGGCCCTGCGGGCGAACGGCTATGTTGTCGTCGGCGACCCGACCCGCCATGACCCCCACGACAACCAGGCCTACATTCGCTCCCGGCGGACGGCCTACCAGGACATCCAGATGTACAACCCGTTCGCCCTCTTCGACCTCCATCGCGATTCGGCCCCGGCCTCCGACTACCTGCGGACCGTGGCCGACCAGCAGATCCAACAAGTGATGATCGTCATCGGGCGCCAGAACCCGACCATGGTCGCCAACCTCTATGTAGCCACGCAGATCAAGGCCACCGCCGACAGCCTCTATCCCGGCCTGGTCAAGGCGATCTACATGGGCCGCGGCCTCTATAATCAGGACCTGATGCCGACGGCACTGCTGTTTGAGTTCGGTACCGAGACCGCCCCGCGGGGGACGGCCGACAATGCCGCCCGGCTCTTCGCCGATGTCATCGCCAGAGCCTTCACGGCGACCACGACCCCCTGAGGGTCGGCGGCGACGCCGGCCGGCCATTGTCCGGACCAGCCGCACTTTCCACCGGAAGCCTTTGAAGAATGTTCTAGCATGGGTTTTGTTCGGCCGGCTAATAATACAATTGACTTCTAGAGGCCTGGAGGTGAAAACATGGCTCAAGACAACGATGACCTTCTCGTTCCCCAGGCCGACAGCGCCCTGAAGGACCTCAAGTTCGAGGTCGCCAGGGAGGTCGGAGTGGCCCAACGAGCGGGCTCGGGCACCGGCCTGACCCAGCAGAACTATGACCAAGTGCTCGACAAGTTCAAGAATGAGATCGCCGGGGAGATCGGCATCCTCGATGAAGTGAATCGTCGCGGCTGGGCCGACATGCCCTCGCGCCAGTGTGGACGGGTCGGCGGGTTGATGGGCGGGGCCATCGGCGGCCAGATGGTCAAGCGAATGATCGCCCTGGCCGAAGAACACCTCAGAGCCGGAACCAAGGTCTGATGTCCGGGACGCGAACAACGACGGCGCACCGCCAATGAGCGGAGCGCCGTTCTCTTATCGTCCACCAGGTCGCTTCGGGGAGTCTCCTTGGCGGCGCACGCGGACCGTCACTCCGCCCCGCAGGCGATAGAGGCGCCCGGGCAATTCCCCGAGCCGTCTTTCCTCCCAACCCCGCAGGATCGAAAGGTAAGTGGCGGCTTCCTCCTCGAGGTCAGCCGGGTCGACCCGGACAAACGAAAGATGGGCGAGGGGCGGCCGTTGGGCGGCCACCCGGAGGTGGGCCCGCCCGATGACGGCGATCTTCGGGTAGCCGCCGGTCGTATGGTGACCGGCCAGAAGGCAGACCGGCCGCCCATCCCGAGCCACCTGCACGGCCCCGGCGATCAGGCCGTCGGAGACGATGTCCGCACGTTCGGGGCTGACCGCCGGACCGTTCAGACGAAGCCCCATCCGGTCGGACGAGGGCGCGACCTGGTAGACCGAACGGTAGAAGCGGGCGAGCGCGGCGGGGGAAAAATGGTCGGCCTGCGGCCCGTCGGCGGCCGCGACCACCTCGCGGTCGAGGTAGTCGGCCGGGCTCTCCTGGCCCGGGGGGAGCATTTGCTCAAGACTCAAGGCCAGGCGGTCCAGGCGCGCCTGGGTCACGGCGCCTCCGGCCACCGGGAGGGCGTCGCCCGCCTTGACCGCCCGCCCCTCTCGCCAGCCCAGCCTGGCTCGCGGATCCGAGGACCGGCTGCCAAGGCTGACGGGCACGTCCAGACCCCCGGAGACCGCCAGATAGGCCCGACAACCCCGAGCTACGGGCCGGAAGCGCAGGGTCTGACCGGCCCGGGCCGTGATCCCCCGCCAGCTCGGGATGGTTCGTCCGTCCAGTTCCAGCCCCAGGTCGGCCCCACTCACCGCAAAGCTGATCGACCGGCGGAACCGAAGTTCCGGTCCGGCCAGGGTGATTTCCAGACCGGCCGCCCCGGGTTCGTTATCGACCAGGAGATTAGCCGCTCGTAAGGCGAAGCCGTCGGCCGCCCCCCCCGGACCCAGACCGTAGCGGGCGTAGCCTGGTCGCCCAAGGTCCTGAATGGTGGTGAGAAGCCCCGCTGCGATGACCTCGATGCGACCCTCGGTCACCTCGGCTCACCCCCGGCCCGGTCGGCCTTCCGGCCCTGGGCCGAGGCCGCGACAGATTCCACCGGGCAAAAGCGCACCCGGTCTCCCGGCTCGAGCAGCGAAGGCCTGTCCCGCCCCGGGTCCCACAGGACCAGTGGAGTCCAGCCGATGATTCGCCACCCGCCCGGGCTGGTGCTCGAGTAGATCCCGGTCTGCCCGCCGGCGATGCCCACCGCCCCCGCGGGCACCGTGGTCCGGGGACTCGCCAGGCGGGGCACGTTCAGCTCCGGAGGCAGTCCGGCCAGGTAGGGAAAGCCCGCCTGAAAACCGAGCATGGCCACAGAGTAGTCGGCCCCGCTATGTCGCCGAATGACCTCACTCTCAGAGAGCCGACAGTGCTCAGCCACGTCGGTCAGGTCGGGACCATGGCTGCCGCCGTAGGTGACCGGGACGACCAGGGTCGGTCGAGCCCCCGACCTTCGCCGGCGCTCCAGTCGCACCTGTTCGACCCAGCGACGGAGGGCGGTCGACGAGAGGATGCTCGGGTCGTAGACCACGGATAGTGAGCGGTAGGTGGGGATGACCTCGATGATCCCCGGTGGTCCGGCGGAGATCATGGCGTCGTCCAGCGCCCCCACCGCGACCAGGGCGTCGTCCTCGATGCCATCGGCGAACTCCACCGTCAGCGCGCCGTCGCCCAATGGCAACAGCCTCGGCCGGTCATACATCACGGGGCCGTCTCCGACTTTCGTTGAAGGCCAACGATCCTGACCCCGGCGGCCTCCAGACGGGTCCTGACCGCCGCGGCCAGAGCCGGGGCCCCGGCCGTATCGCCGTGGATACAGATGGTGTCCGCCCGGACCCGGATGCAGCCACCGTCGATGGCTGAGACCCGGCCCTCTCGGATCATCCTCAGGGCCCGCTCGGCGACGATCGGCGGTTCGGTGACCAGGGCCCCGGGCAGCTCCCTCGGCGCGAGGCGGCCGTCACTCAGGTAGGCTCGGTCGGCGAAGACCTCCTCGACCACCCTCAGGCCCTCCTCCCGGCCGACCGCACCGAGCTCGGAGCCGAATAGGCCGACCAGGGCCAGGTGGGGATCGACCGACTTGATCGCCCGGGCCACAGCCCGGGCCAATGACTTGTCCCGGGCAGCCTGGTTGTAGAGAGCCCCGTGGGGCTTGACGTGGGTCAGCTCGACACCTTCTGCCCGGGCCACTCCGGCCATGGCCCCGACCTGGTAGACGACCAGGTCCTCGACCTCGGACGGGTCGACCTTCATCTCCCGCCGCCCGAACCCGACCAGGTCCGGATAGCCCGGGTGGGCCCCGACCGAGACCCCCCGGTTCCTGGCCAACGCCACCGTCCGTCGCATCTGGCTCGGGTCTCCGGCATGGAAGCCACAGGCCACGTTGGCTGACGAGACCACGGCCAGCAGCGCTTCGTCGGCGCCAAGGCGGTAGCGGCCGAAACCCTCCCCCATATCACTGTTCAAGTCCACCCGCAGCACACGGTCCACCGTCCCTTGACCATCCTTCGACCCGGCCCGCTACGAGATTCCATCCGGAAGCTTGAAAAGCCTGCCCCTGGTGCGCTTTTTTGCCAGGTATGGCCAGCCGGCGCGGATCCCAAGACTAAAGCTCACAGGACCCGGACACCCGCCGCAAAGGTTCCGCCGGGGCCGGAATCTCTCCATCGAGGTGGTCAGGTAGTGATGTTCAGACGATGGGCGACCAGGCCACCCAAGGCCGGCGGCGCCCACCCGGTGACTCAAGAAAAGATCACCACGGGCCAACGGCTGGACCCCAAGGAGAAGCGTTTCCTCCTCGAGATGCACCGCAACGCCGTCCAGGACGAAGAATTCGCCCTGTTTGAGGAGCCTATCTCCGGTTGGTGGTCGAACGACTGGGTCATCGACCAGGAAGACCCCCGCCTCGACGACCCTTAGGACACGATGGTAGGTGGACACTCAAGGCCGGCGCGAGCGCGCCGGCCTTGACTTCACCGCGATGATCAATCAGGTAGTCCGCGGGCCGGCTTCCCTGACCTCGCTTGGCGAGCGGTCCAGGACCACCGGGGTGGCCGACTCCTCGCCTTCGATCGGTGGGGGCGGGAGAGCCCCTCCGACCTGAATCAACCGAGCCATCTGGCGGCACATCCGGCGGAGCCGTTCGTTCTCCTCCTTGAGGCGGGCCCCACGCTCGCGGCGGTCGTGGTCCATCGCCACCAGGAGGTCCATCAGCACCCTCCGGCTGAACCTCAGGCTCTGGACCTGATCCTCGAGCGTCCGCAAGCGGACCAGGAGCCGTTCGACGGAATCCTCGGATGCCGCTTCGGGCACGTTCGTCACTCCCCTCGCCAACCTCTACAGCTTATTATAGCTGGCAAGGGTTGACCCTATTCGGGCGGCCGTGACCCCGGCCCCCTCACCCCCACCGCGACCCTTCAGAACTCGGTGACGCCGGTGAAGGTGAAGCCCATCACGGTCGGCCTTCGTCCGACCGACGGTCTTCCAGCTCCTTGATGACCTCGTCCCCGACCCGGACACCGCCGATGGGAGCCCGCCCCGGAAAGCCCGGGCCGTGGGCATCGGAACCCCCGGTGACGACCAGACCGTAACGCCGAGCCATGGCCACATAACGCCGGGTCTGGCTTCGCGAGTGCTCCGGATAGCGGGCCTCGAGGCCGGCCAGGCCGGCGGCCACGAGCGGGGGGATGATCGAGTCGTCACCGATCAATCCCGGGTGGGCGAGCACGGCCACGCCACCGGCCGCCCGGATCAGCCGGACGGCCTCCTCCGGCGAAAGCTTGTAGCGTTCCACATAGGCCGGTTTACCGATCCCGAGATAGAGCCGGAAGGCCTCGCGGACCGATCCCGCATACCCCGCCTCGACCAGGACCTGAGCGATGTGGGGACGACCGAGCGGGCCGCCGCCGGCGATCTCCCTGACCCTGGTGAACGAGACGGGCAGGTTCAACCTGACCAGCCGGTCCAGGATCAAGCGGGCCCTCTCGTACCGGGCCGTCCGTAACCGCTGCAACTCGGCCTCCAGGGCCGGGGAGGACGGGTCGAAGAGGTATCCGAGGACGTGCACTTCGCGCGTTCTGTCGGCGATGGTCGTATCCGTGTTGACCTCGACTCCCGGGACGACGCGCAGTCCTCCCCCGGAGGCTCGAGCCGCCTGGGTCGCCTCGGGCAGACCGGCGGTGGTGTCGTGATCGGTCACCCCAATGGCCGTCAGCCCAGCCGCGACAGCCGCCCTGACGGCCTCGGAAGGGGTCAGCGTTCCGTCGGAGGCGGTCGTGTGCACGTGCAGGTCGGCTGGCATTACTTGGCCGACTCGGCCAGCCAAGCCAGGGTTCGGACGCCGAACCCGGTCGCCCCTTTGGGGGTATGGGCCTGCTCCGTCGAGGTCAGAGCCAGGCCGGCGATGTCCAGGTGGACCCACGGCGAATCGCCGGCGAACTCGCCAATGAAGTGGGCCCCGGTGATCGCCCCGCCCGGCCGGCCGCCGCTGTTCTTGATCTCCGCCACATCGCTCTTGAGAAGATCACGGTATTCGCGGTCAAGGGGCATCCGCCAAACCTTCTCCCCCGCCTTCGCGGCCGCCTCCTCGACCTCGGTGGCCAGCCGGTCGTCATTGGCGAAGAGACCTGCCCTCACGTTTCCCAAGGCGACCACGCAGGCCCCGGTCAGGGTGGCCAAGTCGACCAGCCGCTTCGCCCCAAGGCTCCTGGCATAGGCCACGGCGTCGGCCAGGATCATCCGGCCCTCAGCATCGGTGCTGATGATCTCGATGGTCTTCCCGTTCATCGCCCTGACCACGTCGCCGGGCCTGGCGGCGTGCCCTGAAGGCATGTTCTCCGTGGCCGGGACGACCGCGATGACCTCGACCGCCGGCTTCAGGCCGGCAACGGCCTGCATCGCCCCGAGTACGGCGGCCCCGCCGGCCATGTCTGCCTTCATTGCCTCCATTCCCTCGCCCGCCTTCAGCGAGATCCCACCGCTGTCGAAGGTGAGACCCTTGCCGACAAAGGCGAGGGGGCCGCCGGCCGCCCGGCCCTCGCTCGGGCGATAGCGCAGGACGATGAGCTTGGCCGGTTCGTCGCTGCCCCTGGCGACGGACAGGAAGGCCCCCATGCCCAGCCGCTCACAATCGGCCTTCTCGAGGACTTCGAGCTCCAATCCCTGGCGGGCGATGTTGGCGGCCACCTCGGCCAGAGCCGTCGGGGTGATCAGCTTGGCGGGCCGGTTGACCAGGTTTCGGGCCAAGGCGGTGGCCTCCGCGAGGACCTGCCCGTGCCGGACACCGGCCTCGACGGCGGGGATCTTGGTCTCATTGTGCTCGACGACGATCAATTCCTCCACCCCGTGCGGGGCGGACTCCTTGGCCGACTTCAACTCCCGAAATGAGTAGCTTGCCAGCAGGCTCCCAATGACCGTAGCCTCGGCCGCCGCGCCGGCCTCCAGGCCGGCGATGCCGGCCCCGTGGACGATGGTGGCCACGGTCCGACATCCACCCCGCGCCGCCGCTTTCATCGCCCATCCGGCGGCCCGGCGGACGCCCTCGAGGTCGAAGCCTGACGATGGACCCAACCCGGCCACGACGACCTTGGTCGCCGGCAGGCGCCCCAGGGAGTAGACGACCACCGCTTCCTTTTCCTGACCGGTCAGCTCCCCCGCTTCGGCCAGGCGGCTGATGGCTCCGCCCAGGGCCTGGTCGACCGCCCCGGTCGCCCCCCCGGGGCGCTTGACCCCTTCAAACAGGTTGATGATGACCGCATCCGCCTTGACCTCAGTGATCGAGCCTCGCCAGACCTTGACCTTCACCCTCGCCATCTCCTTGCCCGCTATTAGCAATTCTGCCCAAATGCCCCCCGGTTTTCCCCCGCCGCCGCCCGCCTATTCTTCCACGCCTTCCCTCCGTTCCCTGCCTGGCCTAATCTCGACCGGCAAGAAAAAAACCCGTCCCGAGTAGGGACGGGTGTCGGCTTCCTCTACGGGGTCGGCTCACCGTGGTGAGACGATGAGCCTTATGGCCGTCCGTTCCTGACCATTGATCTCGATGTCGGTGAACGCCGGGACGCAGACCAGGTCCATGCCACTTGGGGCGACAAAGCCTCGGGCGATGGCCACCGCCTTGACCGCTTGGTTCAAGGCGCCGGCCCCGACGGTCTGAATCTCAGCGTTGCCGCGTTCGCGCAGGACTCCTGCCAAAGCCCCGGCGACCGAGTTGGGATTGGACTTCGATGAGACCTTGAGGACGTCGACCAACTTGGGAAGAACCTCCTCCGCTTGGAAATTCTGCTCGGCAAGGGATAATGTTCTCTCTTGTCGGACAAAAACCTGCTGGCAGAGGAGCGAAAATCTTCACACTTCGACCTCTAGGCGCCCTAAATGAGAACCTGCCGGAACCCGCCGTGGGCGGTTTCTGTGGTCAAGCGAGACCGGCCAGCCCGGCCAGGTCTTCCGGCCGGATACGAAGGTCCTTGAACAACTCGGCTTCCATCGCTCTCACCGCCGGCCAGCACTCCTCGATGAGTGACGCGCTGCCGGGGTATCGCCGCTTGAGGTCGGAGAAGCGGGCCGCCAAGCCGACAAAGTCCCGGGCAACCAGCTTGTCGGCATAGTAGACGAGCTTCTCCTCCAGGTTTCGCGGTTGACGCTCGGGATCCAGGACGGCCTCGAGGAGGTGACGGCGGACGGCCTCAACCAGTTCGGCGTAGCCACGCTCGGCGGCGATGCGGGCTGAGGCGGCGGCGTGGTCAACGTCCCGCGGAACGCCCGGGGCCTTCCCCAAATCGTGCAGGAGAGCGGCCGCCCGGACGAGATCGACTTCCACCTTCCGGCCCGACCGCTTCAATTCCTCGGCCAGGAAGACGGCGACGGACGCCACCGTGGTCACGTGAGACCAGGCCCCGTCCGGAAAGCGATACTCCGACAAGAGCCTGAGGCACTCGCCCTCAGAGGGAATGATGACCCAGCCCTCCCCTTCTGGTCCGAAAGTCAGTCAGAACGCAGCGGATCACCCCTCGTCTTCCTGGAGGCGCCTGATCCCGGTGGCTCGGCCGGTCTGGTCGTCGAGGTCGACGACCACCGCTTCCAGCCTCGACGGCGGTCTGGCCACATCGAGACGCGTCGGAAGCTGGGTCAGGAAACGTTCCAGGGCCTGGTCCCGGTCGACGCCGATGATCGAATGCCGGGGCCCGGTCATCCCGACATCAGTGATGAAGGCCGTGCCTTTCGGCAAGATCCGTTCGTCGGCCGTCTGGACGTGGGTATGGGTACCGATCACCGCCGACACCCGACCGTCAAGGTAGTGGGCCATGGCCGCTTTCTCCGAGGTGGCCTCGGCGTGGAAATCGACAATCAGGAACGGCGACCGCCCGGAGACCTCTTCGAGGGCCCGCGAGGCGGCGCGGAAGGGGCAGTCGACGTAGACTTCCAGGAAGACGCGGCCACACAGGTTCACGAGGGTGACCTCCCGACCGTCGGCCGCCTGAACGACCCCGGTGCCGTGGCCGGGAGCCTGGCCCGGGTAGTTGAACGGTCGGACCACCCGTGACTCCAGTCCGAGGTAGTCATAGACCTCACGCTTGGCCCAGGCATGATTGCCGAGGGTGATCCCGTCGACCCCGGCTTCGAAGAGCTCCTCGGCCGTTTCCTGAGTGATTCCCTTTCCCCCGGCCACGTTCTCGCCGTTAGCCAGGACCAGGTCGGGGCCCTCTCGCTCCTTGATGACCGGCAGGAGCCCGGCCAATGCCTCCCGCCCCGGCCGCCCTATGACATCCCCGATGAACAGGATCCTCATGACGCACCCCCCGGACAAGGTAGTATACCCGACGGGCCCGGTGGCACAAAAAGGCCCCGCCGCTCGGCGAGGCTCGGCCGGCGCCCGTGGGCGCCGGGGTGTCGTCCTACCCTCACTTGTTGAAGACCAGGACCCGCCCTTCCTCACGAAAGGCGATCAGGTTCTTCTCCGAGCGGGCCTCCCTCAGGTCATCAAGCATCTCCTCGATGAGTTCCTCCTGGGCCGCCAGATCCTCCTCCTGGAAGGTCTCGCCCCGATCGACGACGAGGATGGTCGCGAAGGACCCCCTGATCAACTCGATGGTCAAGGCAATCTCGCCCTGACTGAGAGAGCGCACGTCCCTGGTGACTTCGACCACGCTGACTCCGCCGAAGCGAGACAGGCTGACCTCGCTCTTGCTCATCTCGAGGTTCTCAAGCCAGCCATAGGCGGCTAAGCTGTCGGTCAGGCGATGCTGGAAGGCCGAGAACTCCTCCTCCGACAGGACCTTGGTGAGAAGGAAGGTGAACTTCAGGGTCTGCCCCCGGGGATCGAAGTTGATCGTCGCCAATTCCGGATAACGTACCAGCATCGATATGAGCAGACTGACACTATTCCCGCGGTCGTTCTCACGGTATGAGCCTGACATCGGTTCGCCTCCCACCCCGGGCCATCTGGCCGGACCTGCCCTCTTTCCAGGCTACAATTCGGCGGTCCCAAAGCAATTCCTCCCCTTCCGGACCCAAATTCGGCCCTCGCTAGCAGGGAGAATCAACCGACCGCCGGAGAAAGAGAAGCCCCGGGCGCTTCCCGCGCCCGGGGCCGGTTTTCGTACAGCCCGGCTTTCACCGATCAGCCCAGCGAACTCTTCTACTTCGCGTATTCGACCGCCCGGGTCTCCCGGATCACGGTCACCTTGATCTGGCCGGGGTACTCCAGTTCACTCTCGACCTTCTTGGTGATCTCCCGAGCCAGCCGGATTGCGGCCAGGTCGTCAATCTTCTCCGGTTTGACCATGATTCGGACCTCGCGCCCCGCCTGGATGGCGTAAGCCTTGTCGACTCCGTCGAAGGAATCGGCTATCTCCTCGAGCTTCTCGAGGCGCTTGATGTAGGCCTCAAGGGTCTCCCGCCGGGCCCCCGGCCGGGCCGCGGAGACGGCGTCGGCCGCTTGGACCAGCACCGCTTCGATGGACTTGGGCTCTACGTCGCCATGGTGGGCGGCGATGGCGTGGACGACCTCGTTCGATTCCCGGAACTTCTTGGCCAGATCGACGCCGATGGCCACATGGGTGCCCTCGATCTCATGATCGACCGCCTTGCCCAGGTCGTGGATGAGACCGGCCCGCTTCGCCACCTGAACGTCGGCCCCCAGCTCGGCGGCCATCGCCCCGGCCAGATAGGCGACCTCGAGGGAATGCTTCAGGACGTTCTGCCCGTAGCTCGTCCGGAACTTCAGCCGGCCGAGCAGTCTGACAATCTCCGGGTGGAGTCCGTGGACGCCGGCCTCGAAGGTCGCCGCCTCGCCCTCCTCGCGGATCTTTGCGTCCACTTCTTTCTGAGCCTTCTCGACCATCTCTTCGATCCGGGCCGGGTGGATCCGCCCGTCGGCGATGAGTTTTTCCAGGGCCACCCGGGCAACCTCCCGGCGCACCGGGTCGAACCCGGACAGGATGACCGCTTCTGGAGTATCATCGATGATCAGGTCGATGCCCGTAAGCGTCTCAAGGGTCCTGATGTTGCGACCTTCGCGGCCGATGATCCGACCCTTCATCTCGTCGTTGGGGAGGGCCACCACCGAGACGGTGCTTTCAGCGACGTGGTCGGCCGCGCACCGTTGGATGGCCAGGGAGATGATGTCCCGTGCCCGCTTGTCGGCTTCCTCCTTGGCTTTGGTCTCGACTTCCTTGATTAGTATCGCCATGTCGTGGCGAATCTCCTCTTCCACCGTGGCCAGCAGGAGCTGCTTGGCTTCCTGTGAGGTCAGCCCGGATACCCTCTCCAGCTCGGCAATCTCCTTGCGATGCAGTTCGTTGATGGCTTCACGGATCTGATCGAGCTCTTCTTCCTTGCGGTGGAGATTCTCCTCTTTCTTCTCCAGGGACTCCACCTTGCGGTCCAGGACTTCCTCCTTCTGGACCAGTCTTCTCTCCGAACGCTGCAACTCCGCCCGCCGCTCGCGGACCTCTCGTTCCAACTCCGTCCGCAGTCGATGGACGTCCTCCTTGGCTTCGAGGACGGCCTCGCGACGCTTGCCCTCGGCATCCTTGCGGGCCTCATCAATGATCTTCCTGGCGGCTTCCTCGGCCGAAGCGATCCGCGCCTCCGCCAGAAACTTACGGATCAGGTAGCCGCCGCCGAAACCGACAAGGCCGGCGGCCAGAGCGATAATTGCTGTGTACAATGGGGCGATTGCAGGTCCACCTCCTCTTCACACGGTTTTCTTGATGTCTCTCGATTTCACGTCGGTGTTACGTGTCTCTGCTGGGAGCCCGAAAAACCAAAAAAGCCGACGAGCTCGGCTTTGATGAACGTCCACCACCAGGCGTGCCGGTCAGCTGACCGGCCGGCCAGTCATAGAAAGCATCCCGGCTTTGTGTCTGCCGGCGTACAACGGACCTCATCCCCGTTCCGGCCACTCAACGCCGCGAAAATCTATATAAAAGTGGTGCTAACGCTCGTCAGCCTGTCCCACTTGATTTTAAGCTTTTCCCAAGTCTATGTCAAGTTGCAAGTTTTCCGTCAATTAATCTGCAAAAACCCAAATCGCCTGCAAATCATGGTCCAAAGCCGAGAGCGGTCACTCCCCTTCCCCAGTCTCCCTGTCGGAGATGGCCTCTCGGACCACCTTCTCGGCCGTCTCGAAGCTGAACCCCCGACGCAAGAGGTAGTCCAGCAGTTGTTTGCGCAGCTTCATGACGGTCTTCGAGTCCGCGTTGGCGATCCGCGCCGCCCGCCCGGCCAACCGGGCCCGGGCGCTCTCCCTGGCCAGGGTCAGCTCGTCGGCGGACCCCCCGGCCGGGGCCCGGGCAACGGCCTTTTCCACGGCCTGGCGGCCAACGCCGCGGCGGGTCAGCTCGGCCCGCAGCAGGCGGCGACCCGCGGGCCGAGTCGATAGCCGGTGGTCGACATAATCCTTGGCCAGCCGCTCGTCGTCCACCAGCCCGGCCCTCTTGAGCCGCGCGATCTCCCCCTGCACGACCTCTTCCCCGAAACCGCGGCCGGCCAATCGACGGCTCAGCTCCCGGGCGCTGTATCCCTGTCTGGCTAGGAAGTCAAGGGCCCCCGCGTGGGCGGTCACCTTCTCAGCCTCCAAAGCCTGAACGGACAGGTCGGTTTGGTCGACGACTTGCCCCTCGCGCAGGCCGAGCGACTTTAGCGACCGGCGATGCAGGGACAGGGTCGGCCGGCCGTCGACGGAGACCCTGACTCTCCCGCGGTGAAAGCGGTCGACCTCGATGGCGGTGATGATGGCCATCTTGCCGGCCCCGGCTACTCGGAATCGTCGTCGCTGGCGGCCGCGACGGCCTTCAACGCCCCGCGGGTCAACCCTTCGCGGACCTTGCTCTCGACTTCGGCGCAGAGGGCCGGGTTTTGCTTCAGGTAGTCCCGGGTATTCTCGCGTCCCTGGCCGAGCCTGGTCTCCCCATAGGAGTACCATGCCCCGCTCTTGACGATGATCCCGAGTTCGGTGGCCATATCGACGATGCTGCCCTCACGGGAAATCCCGAGCCCGAAGATAAGGTCGAACTCGGCCTGCTTGAACGGGGGGGCGACCTTGTTCTTGACCACTTTGGTCCGGGCCCGCATCCCGATGATCTCGTTGCCCTGCTTGAGGGTCTCGACCTTGCGCACTTCCAACCGGATGGAGGCATAAAACTTCAGGGCCCGGCCGCCCGGCGTGACCTCGGGGTTGCCGAACATGACCCCGACCTTCTCGCGGATCTGGTTGATGAAGATGGCCGTGGTTCTCGACTTGGAGATGGCCCCAGTGAGCTTCCTCAAGGCCTGCGACATCAAGCGGGCCTGCAACCCGACATGGGTGTCGCCCATCTCCCCCTCGATCTCGGCCCGCGGCACGAGGGCGGCCACCGAGTCGACAACGACGACGTCGACGGCGCCCGACCGGACGAGGGCCTCAGCGATCTCGAGGGCCTGCTCGCCCGTGTCCGGCTGGGAGATCAGCAAGTTCTCCACATCGACCCCGATGTGCTTGGCGTACAAAGGGTCGAGGGCGTGCTCGGCGTCGATGAAGGCGGCCACGCCCCCGGTCTTCTGGGCCTCAGCCACGATGTGCAGGGCGACCGTGGTTTTGCCCGAGGCCTCCGGTCCGTAGATCTCGACCACCCGTCCCCGGGGGATGCCGCCGACCCCCAGCGCGACATCAAGCGACAGGGCCCCCGTCGGGATGACCTCGACGGGCACCCTGGTGGCTGCCTCACCAAGCTTCATGATGGAGCCCTTGCCAAACTGCTTCTCGATCTGGGCCAGGGCGGCATCGAGGGCTTTCTGCTTGTCCATCGACCTTCTTTGACCTCCTCCGGCCGACGGCCGGGCGCGGGCGGCGCTTACTGGAAATATCTACCTTTTAGAGTATAGCATGTCGAAAGCTTGCCGACAAGAGGGAACCCGGGGACTTGTGGTCTGACCGCGTCGAGCCGTTCAGGGCTCCAATCGCCGGAAGGGCAGGTTGGCAACGACCGAGTAGACCGGCCCTGACGGCCGCAGTTCGCTTCGATAGAGCCGGGCCTCGCCGGCCAAGAACCCTCCGGCTTCCACCGCGGTCAGGCGTCCGATGGCCGCCCGCAGAGCCTCTCCGTTCATCGGGCTGCGGACTCGTCCCAGGGTCAGGTGGGGGGACACGGGCTTCTTCTCTCTCAGGAACCCCAGCTTGACCAGGGCCCCGTCGACGTCGTGCGCCAGGGAGATGAAATCCGGCACCCCGTCGGCCAGCCCGATCCAGACCACCCGAGGACTCGCGGGGCTGGGGAAAGCGTCGATCCCCCGGAGCGCGAGCCGAAAAGGTTCCCGTTCGGGCACGGCCCGCAAGGCCTCGGCGATCCGCTCGGCCTTGCCGACCGGCACCTCGCCCAGAAACTTCAAGGTCAGATGGAGGTTCTCGGGCTGGACCCATTTCACGTCGGCCTTGGTCCGTCGCAGTTCGTCGATGATCGGGGCCACCGCCCGGCCGACCTCGTCGGGCAGACTGATGGCGACGAACAGGCGCCACTCTTCGACTGGGTTCATTGCCGGGTCTCCCCCCGTCGGCTGGGGCGGTTGGATCCCGGTGCTGAGCGGGTCCCACGCCTCTCCACTTGCTCCTTCGACGGCCGGGCTATGTTCTCCTTCGCTGGGCCTTTGCTAATCCGGCCGGCCTTTCGGGGCGGTCGCGCCGGGCTCGGCCGCAGCCCGCCCGAGCGCTCCGAGGCGGCTCCAGAGCATCGTCAGGGAGGCGAAGGCGGCCCGGTCCTTGACGATCGGCCGCGTGCCGATGAACTCCCAGCGGCGCACTTCCCGGCCGCCGGGCCAGACGAGGGCTCCGTAGACCAGGCCGACCGGTTTCTCGGCCGTCCCGCCGCCCGGCCCGGCGATGCCCGTAGTCGACAGGCCCAGGTCGGTTCCGCCGGCGCGGCGCACGCCCTCGGCCATGGCCAGCGCCGTCTCTTCGCTGACGGCCCCGAAGCATCGAATGGTCGCCTCCGGGACCCCCAGGGCTTTGACCTTGCTCGGGTTGGAGTAGGCCGTGACCCCCAGCATGAAGTAGTCGGAGCTCCCCGGCCGCTGAGTCAGCTGGTGGCCGATCAACCCGCCCGTGCATGACTCGGCCACGGCCAGGGTCAGCCCGCTCCGAGTGAGAATGTCCCCGACGACCTCGTTGATGCTCTGGCGGTCGGCACCGTAGATGTACTCGCCGACTCTCCCCCGCATCTCGGCCTCGCTGGCGTCCAGGAGCGAGGCGGCGGTGACCTGGTCGGCGGCCTTGGCCGTCAGCCGGAAGGTCACTTCGCCGCCCGAGGCCAGTGGGGCGATGGTCGGGTTACGTTGCCGGTCGAGGATGTCTTTGACCCGCGTCTCGGCGTCGGATTCGCCGATGCCGGCGAGGCGGAGGACGCGCGACAAGATGACCTGACCGCCGGCGCCCCACCGCTCGATGAGGTACGGCCGCACCTGGTCCTGGAACATGGGGATCAGTTCGGATGGCGGCCCCGGAAGGAGGATGGCCGCCTTGCCTCCGGTCTCCAGGAGGATCCCCGGAGCCGTCCCGTTCGGGTTCGGCAGGGCCTTTCCGCCCTTGGGCACGAGTGCCTGCTTGAGGTTGTTGGGGGTCATCCGCCGCGCCCGGCGGGCGAAGAATTCCTCGAGGGAACGCCGCGAGCCCTCGTCTTGGACCAATTCGAGGCCGAGGAAGCCGGCCAGTGACTCCTTGGTCAAGTCGTCATCGGTCGGGCCGAGGCCACCGGTGAGGATGACTATGTCCGACCGCTCCCAGGCCCGGGCGATGGCCTGGATCACCCGCGGCCTGTTGTCCCCCACCGATGTCTGGTAGAAGACGTCCATTCCGAGGGCGGCCAGTTCCCGCCCGAGGAACTGGCCGTGCGTATTGAGGATCTGGCCCAGGAGGAGTTCAGTCCCCACGGCGATGATCTCGACCGTCGGCAAGCGCTTCGCCGTCCTTTCGAACCGATGATGTCCCCCGCCATATTCGGCGGGGGCGGGTCAAAACCTTCACCCGTAGCCTGCCAATGATGAAGAAGGACCGCTGGCTGGCAAGCCCGCGGTCCTTCGATAAGCATCGAGACGGTCAGGGGTCGCTCCGGCTCAGTCGGCGGCCGGCGAGGCCGTCCGCCCTTCTTCGACGACCCGCCGCACCTCGTCACCACTTAGCGTCTCCCGGTCAAGGACGATCGACGCCACTTTCTCCAGGGCTTCGCGGCGGCCGCCAAGGAACTCCCTGACCGCCCCTTCCTGTGCTCTGAGCAGGGCGCCGATCTCGCGGTGCTCGGTGCGCTCGGGGAGGGTCTCCGGCGAGACGATCCCAAGGTCCGATAGACCGGCCCGGATGATCCGGCGGGCCTGTTCCACGGCCTGCTGGAAGTCGTTCATCGCCCCGGTACTGCGGCTGCCGAAGGCGATTTCCTCGGCCACCGCGCCGGCCAGGGCCACCTGGATCTGCCCCTCGAGGTACTCCCGAGTGGACAGGTAGAAGTCGTCCTCCGGCGTGTGGCGGACGTGTCCAAGGCTTCCGCCGCGGGAGGTGATGCTGATCGTCGAGACCGAGCCCGGCCGGACGACTTCGGCCATGATCGCGTGGCCCGCCTCGTGATAAGCCACCCGGCGGCGTTCTTCGCCGGTCGGGCGCCGTTCGAGTTTCTCGCCCATGATCACCTTGTCGACGGCCTCTTCCAGGTGGCGCTGCTGAATCCATTCGGACTTCTCCCGCAGGGCGAGGATGGCCGCTTCGTTGGCCAGGCTCTCGAGGTGGGCCCCCGAGAAGCCAAAAGTCTCCTTGGCCAGCCGATCCAGATCGACCGAGGCATCCATCGGCTTGTTCCGGATATGCAGGGCCAGGATCTGGAGGCGACCCTCCCGGTCGGGAAGGTCGACGTTGACAATCCGGTCGATCCGGCCGGGCCGAAGGAGGGCTTGGTCCAGAAGGTCGAAGCGGTTGGTCGCCCCGATCAGGAGGATGCGCGGCAGTTCGTCGGAGGTCAAGCCGTCCATCTCGACGAGGAGCTGGTTCAGCGTCTGATCGTACTCGAGGTGGCTGGTGTGTTGGCCACGCTTGCCGCCGAGGACCTCGATCTCATCGATGAAGATGATCGCGCTGTCCTTCTTCTCCTTTGCGGCCGTCTCCCGGGCCTGGGTGAACAGCTGGCGGATGCGTTGCGCCCCGACGCCCGCATAGACCTCGATGAACTCGGAGCCCGACGATGAAAGGAAGACTGAGTCGGTGTAATTGGCCGCCGCCTTGGCCAGGAGGGTCTTGCCGGTGCCCGGCGGGCCGGTCAGGAGGATCCCCTTGAGCGGTCGGATTCCCATCTTGCTGATCAATTCGCGGTGGACGATGAAATCAAGGGCCTCGAGGAGCTCCTTCTTGGCCGTCGGTTGGCCACCGATGTCGCCGAAAGTCACCGGTACGGCGGTCGACGGGGCCCCGACGGCGACGAACCGGCGTTGCGCGCCCCGAAGGCCGCCGCTCTGAAGGACCACATAGGCCAGAGCGACAAGGAAGATGACGGGCAGGATGTTGAAGCCGATGTAGGTCAGGAAGATCAAGAATGCCGCGGCCGTACCCAGGCCGACCTCCTTGCTCAAGAACCGACCCCCCCCGCTGCCGTGGTCATCGGCGACGTCCCCTCAGCCCGCGGGACGACCGCATAAAGGTAGCTCGAACCCTTGCTCAATTGCAGGAAGATGTGGCGCTCCCCAACGTAGACCCGGAAGTCATCCAAGCTACGTTGGCCGGCCTGGCTCTGAAGACCGCCGTACATCTCCTCAAAGTTGCCCCGCATCAAGGCTTCTTGGACCAGGAACTGCATCCGGTAGTAAGTATCCTCGAGGTACTGGTCACGATGGTCGGCGATGGTCAGTTCATAGCGACCCGGTTTGACGTATCGCTCGGCGGCTGCCGTCAGGTGATCATAGGTCGTCTCGAGGTCCTTGACCGGGCTTAGGGCGACCTCGATGTGGCTGATTGAACCTTCATCGGAGATGCTCACCGATTGCACTCCGGGTTCGGCCTTGAGGGCCTGGACCATCGGGCGGTTGAGTCCCAAATGAAGATAGGCGAAGTAGCCGCCAAAAAGGAGGGCGAGCATCCCGAGGAGGCTTGCCACGGCCACTGACCAGCGCAGGTTCTTGAAGTTCAAGGCTCTTGCCCCCTTTTCGCCGGGCCGCGAGGCATTGGGAGCCAAGGCCGAGCGTGGCCTGGCTCAATCAAGCGCCGAAGTCGCGCGCTTACTGGCCCGAATCACGCGCCCCGCAATGTCCACCGGCGGGCAGCAAAAAGCCCGTCCCGACGGCCCTTCGCGGCGTTGACATAAGTAGTATAGCACAAAGAGTCCACATCGACGACCCCAAGGATTAACCAAAGCGTCCGACCATTGCCATCGTCGGACGCTCAGGGAGGGACGAAAACCGTCGCTATAAACTACATAATCATACGATCCGCGAGCCCGGGCCCAAGCCTGGATCGCGCCGAAGCTACTCGGCCACCCCGATGATCGCCCCATGGAGGTCATAGGCCCCGGCGGCGGCAGTGATCCTGGCCCTGACCAAGTCTCCCGGCCTCGGCTCCGGCCCACCGGACCCGCCCACCGTGCGCTCCGCCCGGCTAAGGAAGATCATCCCGTCGATGTCCGGAGCATCCTTCTCCCCCCGCCCAACGAGCGGGTAGGCCCCGCCGCTCCGCCGGTCGATCAGCACCTCGAGAGTCGAGCCCACCCGGGCCTCGTTCTTGGCCCGAGCGATGGCTTTTTGGACCCGGGCGACCCGCTTGACTCTGGCCGCCTTGACCTCCTCGTCGACCTGGTCAGAGAACTCGGCCGCCCTCGTCCCCTCCTCGGGTGAAAAAGCGAAGAAGCCGGCGTGGTCCAGCCCGACTTCGCGGAGGAAGTCGATGAGTTCCTCCACGTCCTCCGCGGTCTCACCGGGGAAGCCGAGGATGAAGGAACCGCGCAGGTAGGCCCCGGGAAGATGGTGGCGGATCATGGCGATCGTCCGGCGCAGACCGGCGCCGGTCTCCCCGCGCCCCATCGCCCATAGGACCCGGTCTGAGGCATGCTGCATGGGCAGGTCAAAATACCGGCAGACCCGCCGCGAGCGGGCCACCGCCTCGACCAGGGCCGGGTCGACCCGCCCGGGATGAAGGTAGAGGAGCCGGATCCAGGCGGGCCCGGGCCCTTCATCAAGGCGACCGAGCAAGGAGGGCAAGTCTGACTTCGGTTCGAGGTCCCGGCCATAGGCCGTGGCGTCCTGAGCCACGAGGATCAGTTCCTTGACCCCCATCCCGATGAGCTGTCGCGCTTCCCGAAGGATGGCCTCCGGACGGCGGCTCCGAAACGGGCCACGGATCGAGGGGATGACGCAGAAGGCGCAGCGGTGGTCGCAGCCTTCAGCGATCTTGAGGTAGGCGGTGTGCGGCCCGGTGGTCAGAAGCCTCGGCGCCTCATCCGTGCCGGCGGTGGCGGCCGAGTCCCGGCCGCCCTCGGGACGGCTCCTCTCCGCCGGTCGGTCCTCACCGGTCAACGCTTCAAGCAGACCGACGATGCTCCCATGGGCCTCCGTGCCGGCCAGGGCATCGATCTCCGGGATTTCCTTCTTCAACTCATCCGCGTAGCGCTGAGACAGGCAGCCGAGGACCACCAGGCGCCGCTCAGGATGCCCCCGCTTGAGGGCGGCCGCGTCGAGGATGGCCCGGATCGACTCCTCCTTAGCCGGCCCGATGAAGCCGCAGGTGTTGACGATGGTCACGTCGGCCTCACCCGGGTCATCGGTGATCGTCCAGCCCGCCTGACCCAGCGCGCCGAGGACGTATTCGCTATCAATCCTGTTCTTCGGACACCCCAGGGAAACCAGGGCCACTTTCAAAGGGTCATCACCGTCGATGGGTTGTGACGTTTCGGCGGGCAGCGCCCAGCCCTCAAGGCTGGTCCAGGACCAGCCGATAGTAGGCCTCGTACTCGGCGACGAGCCGGTCGGCGCTGAACCGCTCGGCCGCCCGGCGACGGGCCGCCCGACTGACCTTGCCGTGCAGGGCGTCGTTGGTCAACAGGGCGATCGCCTGGTTGGCCATGCGGTCGAGGCGGTCGGGCGGGTAGAGGAACCCCGCCGCCCGATCGCCGACCACCTCCGGCAGGCCGCCGACCCTCGAGGCGATCACCGGCACGCCGCAGGCCATCGCCTCGAGGGCCGACAGCCCGAAGCTCTCCGTGGCCGACGGCAGGAGGAACAGGTCGGCCAGGGAGAATAACCCGGCCACTTCGTCCTGCTGCCCAAGGAAGCAAACGCGGTCACCGACCCCCAGCCGCTCAGCCTCCTGGCGGGCCACCGGAAGGTCGGGGCCGTCGCCGACCATCAGCAGCCGGGCTCTGACCGCCGCCGCCAACTGGGCGAAGACCTGAACCACGGCGTCGACCCGCTTGACCGGGCGGAAGTTCGACACGTGGAGGACGATCTTCTCGTCATCGGCGGCGAAGCAGCGTCGCTTGCCGCGGTCCGGCTCCGGGCGATAGACGCCGGGGTCGATGAAGTTGTGGACGGTCACGATCTCTCTGGTCACCTGGAAGGTCCGCAGCGTCTCCTGGCGCAGGGCCTCCGAGACCGCCGTCACCCCATCCGACTCATTGATGGTGAAGGCGACCATCTCGGCGTAGGAAGGCTCCGAACCGACCAGGGTGATGTCGGTCCCGTGGAGGGTGGTGATGAACTTCAACCGCCTGGCCCGCCCCCCGTCCCGCGAGGCGAGCATCTGACGGGCCAGATAGGCGCTGGCCGCATGGGGGATGGCGTAGTGCACGTGGAGGAGGTCGAGCTCGCCGTAGACGGCCACCTCGGCCATCTTGTTGGCCAGGGAGAGCAGGTACGGCGGATGTTTGAAGAGCGGGTACGAAGGCACCTCGACCTGATGGTAGAGGATGTTCGGCGAGAACTCCCGAAGCCGGAAGGGCTGATCGTAGCTGATGATATGGACCACGTGCCCGCGCCGGGCCAACTCGCGCCCGAGCTCGGTGGCCACCACCCCGCTCCCTCCGTATGAGGGGAAGCAGGTGATCCCGACCCGCATTAGACCGCCCTCCTTACTCCGGGACCGCCCCGGGGACCAGTTCCAGGAGGCTACCGACCCGGTTCAGCCCGCGCCTGACGAAGCCTTCGGCGAAGCCGACCCCGGTCTTGGAGCCGAACAGCCGGTCCCGGCTCTGAACGAAGGCCAGGAAGTCGGGGTCGTTGAGGGGCGTCCCGGTAGTCTCCTCGGACGTCCGGGCGAACTGCGTGTGATGAGCCGCCAGGGCCGCCAGTTTCCTCTCGTAGTAGGCACTGACGTCGATGACGAAAGAGGGAACGGCTTCGGTGTTGATGAAGTAGTAAGCCACCAGGCTCGGGCGGAATGATTCGAGGCCGGGGGCGAACTTGCCCACCCCGGCGGCGAAGCAAGCCTCGGTCACCAGCCGGCTGCACCGGACGTGGTCCGGGTGGCGGTCCTCCCAGTAGGGCCCGCAGACGACCGCCGGCCTCACCGTTCGGATGACCTGGACGAGCGCCCCCACGGTCTCCTCGTCGACGCTGAAGCCCAGGTCGGCAAGACCAAGGTTGTCCCGGCCGGCACCGAGGACGCCGGCGGCCTCGATGGCCTCCGCCGCCCTCTCGGCGGCGGTCCCGTTGGTCGACCGCTCGCCGCGGGTCAAGTCGAGGATGGTCACCCGATGACCGGCCGCCGCGTGGGCCGCCACCGTCCCGCCCATGCCGATCTCCACGTCGTCAGGATGGGCCCCGACGGCCAGGATTCGCGCCATTGCCTACGCTCCCCCAGGACGGCCGACGGGGCCGCCCGTCTCTTTTGTCCTTCTCGTACATGCCCCATTGTACACCATTTGCCGCCCTCGGGCCAGCCGCGCGGGGGGTGGACCGGAACGTACGTTCGTGCTAGAATCAGAGCCGAGGGGGTTTGGAAGCGACGTCATGAAGCTCGATCAAGTCCTCGAGGAAATGCGGGCATCACCGGCCTTCCGGTCCTGCGTGGCCGAGTGGCGTTCGCTGCCGGCCAAGCCGGCCCGTTACGCCGATTTCCCCGGCTGGCTCTCGCCGCGCCTCGCCGGCGTGCTGAGGAACCGGGGCATCGAGCGTCTGTACACCCATCAAGGCTCGGCCCTGGACACCGTCCACGCCGGCAAGAGCGTCGTCGTCGTCACTCCGACCGCCTCCGGCAAGACGATGTGCTACAACCTCCCGGTCCTTGACGCCATCCTCAAGGACCCGAACGCCCGCGCCCTCTATCTCTTCCCGACCAAGGCCCTCTCCCAGGATCAGATGAACGAGCTTCACGAACTCATCACCGACCTCGGGGAAGACATCAAGACCTTCACCTACGACGGGGACACTCCGACCACGGCCCGGAAAGCCATCCGGACGGCCGGACACGTCGTCGTTACCAACCCGGACATGCTCCATACCGGCATCCTCCCCCACCACACCAGGTGGGTCAAGCTCTTCGAGAACCTGCGCTTCGTGGTCGTCGACGAGGTCCATCACTATCGGGGGGTGTTCGGAAGCCACGTCGCCAACGTCATCCGGCGCCTTCGCCGAATCTGCCGCTTCTACGGTTCCGACCCCCAGTTCATCTGCGCCTCCGCGACCATCGCCAACCCGGTCGACCTGGCCGAGCGACTAACCGGGGCCGACCTCGAGTTGGTTGACGACAATGGGGCCCCGGCCGGCCGGAAGGACTTCATCCTCTACAACCCACCGGTGGTCAATCGCGAGCTCGGGATCAGACGCAGCTCCGCTCTGGAGGCTCAGAAGCTGGCGGTGAACTTCCTCAAGAACGACGTTCAGACGATCGTCTTCTCCCGCAGCCGGGTCTCGACCGAACTCCTCCTGACCTACCTCCGCGAGGGGCTGGCCCGCTACCCAGGCCTGACCGAGAAGGTCCGCGGATACCGGGGAGGCTATCTCCCCCTCCAGCGGCGGGAGATCGAGCGCGGCCTGCGGGATGGCACCGTCCTCGGGGTGGTCGCCACCAACGCCCTGGAACTGGGGATCGACATCGGGCGCCTGGATGCCTGCGTCATGGTCGGTTATCCGGGCAGCGTCTCGAGCGCCTGGCAGCAGGCCGGGCGGGCCGGCCGGCGTTCGGGGACCTCGGTGGCCATCCTCGTCGGCAGTTCCAACCCGCTCGACCAGTACCTTATGAACCACCCCGACTTCTTCTTCGGGCAAGCCCCCGAGAGCGGCCTGATGAATCCGGACAACCTCCTGATCCTCTTGTCCCACCTCAAGTGCGCCGCCTTCGAGCTCCCCTTCGAAGCGGGCGAGGACTTTGCCGTCGAGTCGACCGGCCAGATCCTCGACTTCCTGACTGAGCAGAAGGTCCTCCGCCGGGTCGACGGCCGTTACCACTGGATGGCCGAGGATTTCCCGGCCGAGGAGATCAGTCTCCGCTCGGCCTCCTCCGAGAACTTCGTGATTATCGACACCACCGACGGCCAAACCAGGGTGATCGGTGAGGTCGACCGGGTCTCGGCGCCCATGCTCATCCACGACGAGGCCATCTACATCCACGAAGGGCAGCAGTACCACGTCGACCGGCTGGACTACGAGGAGAAGAAAGCCTTCGTCCGCAAGGTCGACGTGGACTACTACACCGACGCCAACCTGGCTGTCCGCCTCCAGGTCCTGGACGTCTTCAAGTCCCGCCGCGACCTCGTCTTCCCGGTGAGCTACGGTGAGGTTCTGGTGGCGGCGATGGCCACCATGTTCAAGAAGATCAAGCTCTTCACCCACGAGAACATCGGCTCCGGTCGGATCCATCTGCCCGAGGAACAGATGCACACGGCGGCCTGCTGGTTCGAAATCCCCGAGGAGGTCGCCGCGGGACTCGGTCCCGAACCCCTTCAGAACGGCCTCGCCGGGCTGGCCAACGTCCTCGTCAACGTGGCCCCGCTCTTCCTCCTCTGCGACCCGCGGGACATCCAGGTCGTCGCCGAGGTCAAGTCACCCTTCACCGGCCTGCCTACGGTCTACCTTTACGACCGGTACCCGGGTGGGATCGGGTTGGCCGAGAAACTTCAAGGCATCGGTCCCCTCTTCCTCCGCGCGGCCCTCGACCTCATCACCGGCTGCCACTGCGAAGGCGGTTGTCCGGGCTGCGTCGGGCCGGCCGACGAGGTCGGCCTGAAAGGCAAGGAAGCCGCGGTCAAGCTGCTCCGGGAGGCCTTAAGACCACTTGCAGCTCAAGGATAAGCTAGGCGAACTGGTGGCGACCGGCCAGGTCCGCCTGGGAACGGCCGGCCTCAGCGACCAACCACGTCGCGTCAAGCACGGCATCGAGCGGGTCGTCGCCGGCACTTCGGTGGACACCGCCTACGGCCCAGCCTACGTCGCCGAAACCCGGTACGGTGCCGACGGCGAGCACGGCGGCGTATCCCTCGGCGAGGCCAGGACCGTCCCCGGCCGGCTCCTGGCCGACCTCGGCCTGGACGCCGGGCTGGTCGGCCTAGACCTGAGCCGGTCGGTCTTCCTGGACACCGAGACGACCGGTCTCGGCCTCGGCGCGGGCACCTACGTCTTCCTCGTCGGGCTCGCTTGCTTCGAGGGTGAGGACTTGCTCGTCAGGCAGTTCTTCCTTCGCGACTTCAACGAGGAGCCGGCCTTCCTAGCCGCGGTCGAAGACCACCTCAAGCGCTTTGACTCGCTGGTCACCTTTAACGGTAAGGCCTTTGACCTTCCCCTCCTCGAGAACCGCTACATCCTGGCCCGTCGCCGCCCCCGCCTACCGGATGCCGCCCACCTCGACTTGCGCCACGCCTCCGCCCGCCTCTGGCGGGAGCGGCTGGCCAGTTGCAGCTTGGCCAGCCTCGAGCAAGGCATCCTCGGCTTCGCCCGGGAAAATGACGTCCCCGGCGAACTGATCCCCCTCCTCTACTTCGATTACCTGCGCACCGGCGATGCCCGCATCGTCGAACCGGTCTTCACCCACAACCGGCACGACCTCTTGTCGCTATTGGCTTTGACCATCAAGGCGGCCCGGCTGGTGGCCGACCCTCTGGGCGGAGCGGTCGACGACCCCGCCGATCGTTTCAGCCTGGCCCGCCTCCTCGAACGGCTGGGCCGGACGGAGGAAAGCCTGGCCTGCTACGAGATGGCTTTGGCCGGCCCGCTGCCGGAGGCCACCCGGGAACGGGCGGCCCGCCGACTGGCCTGCCTCTACAAGCGGGTCGGTCAGAGGGGACGGGCCGTGGATATCTGGCTCACGCTGGTCGCCGAGACCGGTTGGACCGTCTATCCCCACATCGAGCTGGCCAAGTACTACGAGCACCAGGTCCGCGACTATGACCGGGCGATCGAGGCCGTCCGGGAGGGGCTGGCTCGTCTGTCTCTCCGGTCAAGGGCCGCCGGGCCGCGGTCCGCCCCCGACGATGATCCTGAATATGTGGCTCTCCGCCACCGCCTGCGGCGGTTGGAGGGAAAGCGCTCCCGCCGCTCTGGTTGATCGGGCTCAAGAGGCCCGCCGTTGACGCCATCCCTTTAGCGAACCCAATAACGACCACACCCCCGCATATCCCGCCCCGGCGGGAATATTTATTTCCTGACGATTAAGGGGGGACGAGACGTGCTCTTCGTGACCATCAAGCGACCCTTACCGACCCGCCTCGTCCTGGTCGTGGCGGTCGTCCTGGTTCTCGTCGCCGGGGCCATCGGCATCGGCGTGTCCGGGAACCGGCTGGCCCTCGGCGGGGGGCTGCAGACGGCCGAGAACGAAAAGGATGTGCCGGTCAGCGGGCGACTCCAGCCGATGCGTCAGGTTGACACCACCCAGAAGGCTCTGGCCCTGACCTTCGACATCAGCTGGGGCGACAAGACCCCGCCACTGATCCTGGATGTGCTCCGAGGCTATGGGGTCAAGGCCACCTTCTTCCTGTCGGGCCCGTGGGTCAACCGTCAGCCGGCCTTCGTCCAGCAGATCAAGGCCGATGGCCATCAGATTGAAAGTCACGGCCACGCCCACGTCAACCTGAGCCAGTACCCGGCGGAGCGGATCGCCGAGGAGATCCGCCTCTCCGACCAGGCCATCTCCCAGGTGGCCGGGGTCAAGGCCAAGTATATCCGGCCACCGAATGGAGACTACAGCGACATCGTCATCCAGACGGCAGCCGCGGGCGGTTACACCGTCATCACCTGGGGCACGGACTCTCTCGATTGGAAGAACCCCGGCGTCGACGCCATCGTTAAGCGGGTCCTGGACCGGGCCCACAACGGCGACGTGGTCCTCCTCCACGCCAGCGATACCTGCAAGCAGACCCATCTGGCCTTGCCGGCCATCATCCAGGGTCTCAGGGATCGCGGTTTCACCCTCCTGACCCTCGACGAACTGGTCATCCTGTCGAAGAAGTGAACTACCGCGTCAGAGCCTGATGACGGCAGACAAAATCGGCGCCGGGCGAAGCCCGGCGCCTTGCGTTCCCTCCACCATCGGCCCATCAGGTCGGCTTCCCCGGCCGGCCTCAAGTCCCTCTGACCAGGGCGGATAATACCGCCCGGGAGAGTTCGATCACCGCCTGGTCTTCGGCCGCCGCCCCGCCGAGGGCGTATAGGATCCGAGCCAGCCCGACCGGGTCGTCTACCCCGGCCCCGGCGGCGAACCCCTGGACGGCCGCCTCCCCGCCGTCCGTGGCGAACCCCACCAGCAGGACAGCTAAGGAGCGGAGGTCGCCGAGAACCCTCTCGAGGCGGTCACCGCTGATCGCCTCGACGACTGATAGAAGTCGGGCTCGAAGGGCCGGCGGTTCCTGCCCCGGAAAGGCCGCCACCAGGCGGTCGAGGCGGGCCTCCCCCGCCCGGCTCAGACGAGGCTTGCCGTGCTCCACCGCGTCGAGCGCCTTGGCCAGGAACTGGTGGCGCTGCAACCGCGGCCTGACCCGGACCGCCAGTTCGAGTTCGACGGCCTTCCGCCAAAGGAACGGCCGCAGCCCTGGGTCACCCCCGGCCTGCCCATCGGCCATCGCTTCGGCCGTCTTGACCGCCCGACGGGCCTCTCCCCCGAGCCTCAGATACTCAGGGAAGGAGCTGGCCAACCGGCGATCGGTCTCACTGACGACGAAATCGATGGTCACCTCGGACCCACCGGAGCCAGCCGACCTGTCGGCTCCAGCCGCAACGCGAAGCGTCCCGCCGTGCTCGCCCGCGACCACTTCGGCCAGGGCCCTGGCCAGCCCGGTCGGGCTGGGCCGGCCGGGACCGGCGAGGCTCAACCTGACCAGCGCCTCTCCAGCCCGGTGGGCGGTGGTCACCCTGACCTCGCCATCGGCGTCCCCCGGACCGGCGGCCTCCAGGATCAGGCCGACCAGGGCGGTAGTCAGTCGTTCCCGGTCCAGGCTGAGCTTGGGCAGCCCGGTGCCGGGCAGGAAAGTGACCTGGTCCCCCCGGATCAGCCCGGGTCGGCTGAGGTGGATGGCCTGATTGATGACCGCGTTCAACTCATCGTGGCTCGGCGCGGCGGGCCCGCAGAAACCCATCAGGGTCCGCAGGCCCCTGATCTCCCAATGGGCTCTCTCGGCCAAACCGGTCATCTCGGCCAGGCGGTCGGACCGGAGGCTGCCACGGCGGGCCTCTTCAGCCGATGTCGTCAACCGGGTCATCGTCCGTCCGGCCCGCAGCCGGACCTCTTCGGCCAGGCCCGCCAGCTCGGCGGGGATTCCCCCCGCTGCGGCCCTCACGGCCAGGTGCAGCGAGGCAAGGAAGGACGAGGCCGGAGCGTTCCCGCCCGACCCCTCCACCAAGGGCGCGACCAGACCGGTTTCGCGGACCGGGTCATGCGCCGCCGTCCCGAACCCGCCGGTCGCACCCCCGCCCTGTGGCGGGGCGGCCGCGGGCAGCCACGCCCAGAGGGACCATCGTCCCGGGCCCCCCTCCGCGCCTTCCTCCAATCGCCAGATGACCCCGCCTCCTTGAGCCTCAAAAGCGGCTCTGGCTGCGGAGAACAGGCGGGCCGGTCCGACCGGTCGCCCGCCGCCGGGACCGGTCAAGGACGGGTGGAACTCCTCCTCCGGGCCGCCGGTGAAGACCAGAGAGGCTGGCCACGGGCCAAGCCCAGGCGATGGTGGAGCCTCAACCCCGGCGACGGTGACCCGCCCGGCCGCACTTTCGCCGTCCCCCGGCAGAGCCTGGGACAAATCGCGGAGGATGAGGGCAAGGGCGGGGGCTGTCAACGCCGGATCGCCTCGGGCGGCGATGGGGTCACCAGGGGTCAAGATTACCTCGGGCTCGGCCGTCGCCAGCCGGGGCCCCCCCGGATCGGTCGTTTCGGCCAAGACCTGTTCAATGAGAGCCCTAAGGTCCAACCGGCCGACGGCCGGCGGCCGACAGGGCAAGAGGTCCGGGCCCAGAGCGGTGGCCATCAGAGCCGCGTCCTTGGCGGCGGTCGCCACTCCGGCCAAGTCTATCTCATCCGGGGCCGACCCATCGGACTTCCCCCGGAGGGCCGTGCAGGCGGCGGCAGTCCGCTGGTCCAGGCCGCTGAGAGCCCGTCGTACGGCCTCCATCGCCCGCAAGCCCTCCCGGCGGGCTTCCGACAAGCGCTCGTCGGCCCCCCGGGCCAGAAGGCTCAGGACCAGCGGTCGCCGTCCTTCCAGTAGCCGGTCGATGGCGGCGGCGGCGGCGCCGTCCGGGTCACCCGGCGGGGCGAGTTCGAGGATGGCCGATACCGCCTCTTCCACGGCCCCTGGGCCGGGGCCTCCTCCCATCCCGGCGATGGCCGATGAAAGGTCGACCGCGGCCTCGCCGAGATGTCCCGCCTCAGCCAGCAGCAGGGCCCTGAAGCCGAGGTCGGTCGGGGAGGGCTTGTCTCCGATCAGTTCAAGACAACGCAGGGCCTCAGTCAGGCGCCCATCGGCCAGGGCCAAGGTGGCCTCCAGGCGCCTCGCGGCGGCCGGCCGCAGGTGCCTGGTCGCCATGACCCCGGCCATCACCCGGACCAAGTCCGAGCAGCCCCGGCCGAGGAGTTCGACCCCCTTGCGCTCCAAGGCCGCCGGATCGACCAGGGCCAGGACTTCACCGGCCACCGCCGCTTGGCGGGCCTTGAGCGGGGCTTCGGCGACCGCCTCAATGACCCGGTCCGAGGCCTTGGTGACGGCCGCCCTGACCCGCCCACCGGCGGCCGGGTCATCGGCCCCACGCACGACGGCCCGGAAACCGGCCACCCCGCGCTGCAGAAGGTGAAGGACGGTCTCCTCCAGGGAGGGACCGTCTTTGTTGGCCAGGTCGAAAGTCAATTCAGTCAGCGAAACAGGCAAGAGCGACACCCCCGACGACCCCTATTCCCGCCGGCCCGGGCGAAACCCTCCTCCCTATTCTACCCCGAACCTGGCCGACAGGCGCAACAGGGGCAGAAAGGCCCGGAGGAACAGGCGGAGGGGCGTCCTTCGGCGGTTGTCGTCTTGGGCTACCAGAGGAAAGGCCTCGCGCAACTCGTCGCCGACATAGACCCTCACTTCACCGACGACGTCTCCGCGGCGAACCGGGGCTCTCAAGGTGTCCGGGAAGCCCCACTCGACTCGGGCCAGGGCCGCTTCGTCGCTCCTAAGGGCGACTGAGTAGTCGCCGGCCGCGGTGACCACGGTCCGGGGGGCTTCCCCGCGAACCACGCCGACGGTCCGCAGGACCTGCCCGGGCGTGGCCAACCGGATGAGGGTGAAGTTCTTGAACCCGTAACTCAAGAGGCGCGCGGCATCGCCCCAACGGTCCCCGCTGTGCAAGACGACGGCGATCAGCCGCTGGTCCCCGCGGGTGGCCGAGGCGACCAGGCACTTCCCCGCGACCGAGGTCGTCCCGGTCTTGACCCCGTCGGCCCCTTCAAAGCTCCACAGGAGGCGGTTGGTGTTGTACAGGGTCGCCTGCCGCTTCTCATCCTCGCTGACGAAGAGTTTTTCCCGGGTGGCGACGATCTCGGCGAAAGTCGGGTTCTCCAGGGCCGCCCGCGCCATCAGGGCCAGGTCATAGGCGGTCGAGTAGTGTCCCGGCGCGGTCAGGCCGTGGGGGTTTTGGAACTGGGTGTCGTAGGCCCCCAGGGCCCTGGCCTTGGCGTTCATCATCGCGACGAAGGCCGCCTCACTACCCGCGATGTGTTCAGCGGCGGCCACCGAGGCGTCGTTCCCGGAGCGCATCAGGATGCCGTAGAGGACCCGCTCGAGGGTCAGCCGCTCGCCCGCCCGCAGGTGCATCGACGACCCGGGGGTGGCCGCGGCCCGCCGGGAAACGGTCACCACGTCGTTCAAGTTGCCCCGCTCGAGGACCAGAAGGGCGGTCATGATCTTCGTCGTGCTGGCCATCGGACGAAGCCGGCGAGCCTCCTTGGCGAAAAGGACCCGCCCCGAGGCCCAGTCGATGAGGACGGCCGAGGGCGAGCTGACCTGCGGCGGCTTGATCTGGGCCCCGGTCTCGGCGGACGATCCGGCGGCGGTGCCCGGTGCCGCGGCGAAGGCCCCGACCGGGCCCAGGACTAAGAAGGCGATGGTCACCGCCGTCATCAAACGTCGCCCTGCCCGGGTCCTTGCCGTCTGGTCGGGCCTGAGCCGCCTGCGGTGAGTAACGTCCGACACGTGCCCATCCCCCCGGAGCAAGCCTCGACAAGATTCTATTGGCGTGGCCCGGGCTTTAGTCGAGGCTCCGGAGGAACGAGAAAGCCCCGTCCGATGTCCCGACGGGGCTGACTTCCCATAGGCTCGCCCTATTTCTTGACCGTCAGGATGAGCGTCCTGGGGGGTTGTTCACGCGGGCCGGTATCCACCGGCGCCGAGTTGACCGCGAGGCTGACTCCGCCCGGGTTACCCATCCGAAGTTCGAAGCGGTCCTTGGCCGACCACTCCATTTCCCGGCCGGCCTCGAGGACCTCCTCATTAACCGTCTGCCCGTCGGCCACGGCTCTGACCCAGCAGCGTTCATTGGCCTTGAGGGTGACCACGACTTCCGTGACACTCAGGGTGTAGATAGTCGTCTCCTGATCCGTCTGCCTGCCCTCCAGGACCAGCTTGGAGAAGTCCGGAACGGGCTGTGTCCCCGGTGACCCGGTGACCGGAGTGCTCCCCCCGGCGGAACCGCTTGAGCCCCCTGGCGCGGCGCCCCCGGTCTGTCCGGCCCCCGTAGGTCCGTTCTCGCCGCTCCGGGGCGGGTTCGCCGCCTGCCAGTGGTCCAGGTAGCGCCAACCGACATAGCCGAGCCCGCCCAGAATGAGCAAACTGATAACGATCAGGACCACCGGTGAGCGCTTGCGCCGTGCATGGCGGCGGCGCTCACCCTCTTCCCCGGCTGACCGGGGCCTCTGGGAAGGCCTTTGGGGTCCCTGCGCCCGTTTGACCCGAGTCGGCCGAACCATTGTGGGCGTTGTTCCCGGTGGCGACGCCGGCGACGGCGCCGGCCGCGGCTCGCGGTGCGCCCGCGAGGACCGGGCACCGGAATCGTTGCGTCCGCCGGTTCCCTCCCGGCCACCAAGGACCTCGGCCGCCTTGATTTCCTTGTACTTGGTGACCAGATTGATCCCGTCAAGGCCCAGGTAATTCCCGTAGAAACGGAGGAAACCCTTGAAATAGGCCTCTCCTGGAGTCTCGCCATCCTTACCGGCCTCGAGCGCCTCCAGGTACTTGGTCCTTATCTTCGTGTCCAGCTGAGCTTGGGCAAGGCTGATCCCCTTGCTCTCGCGCGTCCGGCGGAGCAGGTCGCCGACGGCCGCCAGGCCCGATGGCCCTTCCTCGACGACCTTGCCTTCCCTCTCGCCGTTCTCGTCCAACGGTGATCGTCCCCCTAACCCGTGTGATCGCCCCGGAGCGACGGCCGCCCGGCGGCGCCGTCCTCAGGGCTGCAGTCGGTTGAGAAGGCGGGCGAACGGGATGGTCTCCCTGACGTGCTCCAGCCCGCAAACCCAGGCCACGGTTCGCTCGATCCCGAGTCCGAAGCCGGAGTGCGGGAAGGTCCCGTACTTTCTCAGGTCGGTGTACCATCGGTAGGCCTCGGCCGGGAGGTCGTGCCGGCGGAGGCCCTCGTCCAGTTGCGCCGGGTCGTCGATCCGTTGCGAGCCGCCGATGATCTCACCATAGCCCTCGGAGGCCAGCAGGTCGGCGGCCAGGACGACCTCTGGCCGATTCGGGTCGGGCTTCATGTAAAAGGCCTTGATCTCCCGCGGAAAATGAGTGACGAAGACGGGCCGGTCGAACTGATTGGAGATGATCGTCTCGTCGGGGGCCCCAAAGTCCTCGCCCCACGGGATTTCCCGTCCGGCTGCCCGCAGGCGTTCCAAGGCCTCGTCGTAGCTGATCCGCGGGAAGGGGGTCTTGATCTTCTGCAACGGGGCGGTATCCCTCTCGATCGCCTTCAGCTCGGTGGCCCGCCGCTCGAGGACGCGG
The DNA here is from genome assembly GCA_036504675.1 of Bacillota bacterium. Lineage (NCBI taxonomy): Bacteria > Bacillati > Bacillota > Bacillota bacterium. The sequence goes on from DASXUT010000149.1 coordinate 40,437, forward strand.
GCGACGACGTAGGCGATCATCTCTTCCTGCAGCCGGAGGTTATCCTCGAAGTCGAAGAAAGCCGCCTCAGGTTCGATCATCCAGAACTCGATCAGATGCCGTCGGGTCTTGGACTTTTCGGCCCGGAAGGTCGGCCCGTAGCAGTAGACCCGCCCGAAAGCCGCGGCCGTGGCCTCGTTATAGAGCTGCCCGCTCTGACTCAGATAAGCCTTGGTGTCGAAGTAGTCCGTCTCAAACAGGGTGGTCGTTCCCTCACAGGCGTTGGGCGTGAGAATCGGCGAATCGACCCGGATGAACCCCTGCTCGTCCAGGAAGTCCTCACAGGCCCGGATGACTTCTGAGCGGATGCGGATGATCGCGTTCTGCCGAGGCGTCCTGAGCCAGAGGTGGCGGTTGTCCATCAGGAATTCGACCCCGTGCTCCTTATGGGTGATCGGGTAGTCTTCGGCCACCTGGATCAGGTCGAGGCCGGTCAAGGTCAACTCCACGCCGCCGGGGGCGCGCTTGTCCGCCCTCACCCGGCCGCGGACGGCCACCGACGACTCCTGGGTCAGGCGATCGCAGGCCGCGAAGGTCTCCGCCCCGATCTCGTTCGGAGCGGCCACGGCCTGCACGAAGCCGGTGCCGTCGCGGATGATCAGGAACTGGATCTTCCCGCTTGAGCGCCGATTGTAAACCCAGCCGCGGAGTTCGACTTCCTCCCCGACATGCTCCGCCAGCCGGCTGATGGTTGTCGCCGTCAAAGTCACCCAAACCTCCTGGTCCACCCAATATTCTCCGGGCCTCCGCCGCTCTTTACGGGGGTGCCCTCCGCTCTTTGTTATGCCCCGTGGCTAGGAATTCCTGCTTTCATGGCCGTGTGGAGGCGGAAAGTTGCCGGTAACGGGGAGCCCCGGGGTGAACCCCGGGGCTCCGTGCCGCTCAGTTGCTTCGACCGACGTCATGGTCCGCGGCTGTTCCGGCTCAGCCACCGGCTCCCTGGAGCTGCTTCAGTACCTGGCCGAGGTTTTGGACGGCGCTTCCGTAGGCGGCCCAGTCTCCCCGGGTCATCGCTTCCTGGGCCTGCTGGTAGAGTTGGTTGGCCTGGGCGATCAAGCTACGCACGGCAGCCGACTGACCGGTTCCGGTCGATGGGCCGGGGCTGGGGGTCCCGGGCGTGACCGGGCCGGGCGTGATCGGGGTCGCGCCGAAGATTCGGGCCAGGGCCTCGCCGAGGCTCGGCTCCATGACCACCCGCTCCCCGTAGGCGACGATGACCCGCTTCAGCTCAGGTAGCTTGTTGGTGGCCGATTCGAGGTAGAGCGGGCGGACGTAAACGAGGGAGTTGTCAATCGGGATGACCATCAGGTCACCCTGGTTGGCGCTGGTCCACAGGGTCAGCTGCCGGACGATCTCGGGGTCCTGGTTGATCCGGGCCTTGATCTGCTCCGGCCCATAGACCAGCTTCTGTTTGGGGAACTTGAAGACCAAGAGTTGCCCGTAGTGCTCACCGTCCGAGCGGGCGGCGATCCAGGCGATCATGTTCTGCTTGGTCGTCGGGGTATAGGGCATGATCAGGACGAACTCCTCGGCCTGCTGACCGGGGATCCGCATGATGATGTATTCCGGCTGGGGAACGGTCTTTTGCCCACTCTGGCCGGACGACTGGTCGGTCGCGGCCCCGGCGCCGGTCAGCCCGACCCCCTGCCACTTGTCCTCCTTGTTGTACCAGACGATCGGGTCCAGCATGTGATAGGTCGCATAGCGCTCGGCCTGCACCTGGAAGAGGCCCATCGGGTAGCGGATATGCCGCCGCAGATCCGGCCGCATCTGGTCGATGCTGGTAAAGAGGCTCGGGAACATCTTCTGGTAGGTCTGGATCAGCGGGTCCTTGGGATCGACCACGTAGTAGGTCGTGTCGCCGTTGTAGGCGTCGACCACCACCTTGACCGAGTTGCGGATGTAGTTCATCCCTTCCGGGGTCCGCTCCGAGTATGGGAACCGCCCGCTATAAGTGTAGGCGTCGATGATCCAGAAGAGGCCGCCGTCGTCCCCCACGACGATATAGGGATTGTCGTCATAGGACAGGAACGGGGCGATCTTGGCCTGCCGGGTCAGCGGGGCGGCCGCCGTCGGCTTGATGTTCCGGTAGAGGAGGATCCGGCTGTCGCGTTGGACGACGTCGGACAAGAGCATCTGGAAGGATTCCAGCCGCAGGGCGAAGGCCGCCTTGACCAGGGGTGAGGATAGCTTGACGCCGCCTGTCCCCTGGTAGGTCGTGTAGGCGTTGTCGTCGCCCATCGGGTAGTCGAATTCCTTCTGCTTGGTGTCGACCAGCACATAGTCGTCGGTCAGTTCTCCGAAGTAGATCTCGGGTCGGGTGACGGCCACGTTCACCGTCGACTTGGGCGGGATGTCCTTGACCATCATCAACGGCAGGCCCTCGGCGGTGACCTCAGTGGTCGGGCTCATTACCAGCCCGTAACCGTGGGTGAAGTTCAGGTGGCGGTTCACCCAGGTGTCCGAGTTCTGCTGGGCCAGCACGCTCTTGTCGAGTTCTCTGGCGGCCAGGGTGACCTGGCGGTAGCGACCATTGATGGTGTACCGGTCGACATCCACGTCGTTGAACCGGTAGTAGGGGCGCAACCCTTGAAGCTGAGCATAGGTGCTGAGAAGCTGAGGGCGATCCCAGATTCGGATGTTTTCGATCGTCCCCTGGTTGGCCGCCAGCGTCTGCTGGTTGAGGCCGTCCTGGGCGGTGAACTCCTTCTCATCCACCTGGTCCAACCCGAACCCGAGCCGACTGAACTCGATTGTATACCTGATGTACGGCTCTTCTCTGGTCAGTTCGTTCGGGGTCACCTCGAACTGCTGGACAAAATAGGGATAGACGGTCCCGGCCAGGAACGAGGCGGCCAGGAGGACGCCGAAGCCGATGGCCGGCAGGTTCGTCCGGCGAAGGAAGGCGTTGAGCGCGGTGATGATCGCCAGGGCGATGGCCAGCACGGCCAAGATCTTCAGCCCCGGGGCCTCCGCGTGGACATCAGTGTAGCTGGCCCCGAAGACGACCCCCCGGGGTGAGTAGACCAAGCCGTACAGCCTGAGCAGATAGCCGCCGGCCTTGACCAGGAACGCCGCCGCCAAGAGGAGCGACAGGTGGGCCATGGGCTGCGGCATGAGTTCGGGCATTCCACGGCCGAAGTTGATCTGCCGATTGAAGATATAGAGGGCGCCCGAGCCCAAGATGGCGATGACGATCGCCGCCATGACCGTCCCATAGAGCGCCTCGAGGAACGGGACCTGGAACACGTAGAAGGCGACGTCCCGGTGGAAGATGGGGTCGCCGACCCCAAAGGGGACCCGATTGAGATACTGCAAAAAGACTTCCCAGTACGCGGCGAAGTTGATTCCGGCGATGACCCCGATCGCCGCCGCGGCCAGGGTGAGGATGATCTTGATCCACCTGGGAGTGACCGCTCGGCCCAGGGTGGCCTCAATCAGTTCGCCCTGGAGCTGCCACAGGCGTCCCTTGGCCCACCATAGGTTGGCCCAAATGAATAGGCCGAACAAGGTGCCGGCGACGAGACCCAGCCATACCTTGGTCCAGAGGACCGTGGTGAAGACCCCGGCGAAGCCGAGCGAGCCGAACCACATGAAGTCCGTGTAGTATTCGGAAAAGACGAAGAAGGACAACAGGACGAGGGCCAACAGAGCCAGGAAGACCCGCAGGAACCAGGAACTGCGCAAGACGCAGAACCTCCTTATCGAAGGTGTCCCGTACTACTTCGGCCGCGGGCCGGTCGATACCTTCAGGGCCGGCCTCATTTCCACAGGCGTTCCAGGGCGCAGCCCTGGAAGTAGTGGGTCAGGATGGCCGAGGCCTTCCACCCCGCTTGGGCCAGGGCCTGGGCGCCGCGCTGGTCGAGGCCGGTACCGTGGCCCCAACCCCGGCCGGTGAAGATGACCGCCCCCGTCCCCTGGTCGATCGAGGTGATCAGGGTCGACCGGAAGACGTCCGAACCGACGGCCTCCCGCAGGGCGGGTCCGCTGATCTTCTTCGATCCGACGGTGATTTCGAGCGCTCGGCCGGAGACCCCGTACCGGCTGATCTTGACCGTACTCGACGAGCCGGGGGCCGCCCCGGTCACCCCCTCGAGTTGCCACCGCGGCACGGCCAGCCGCCAAGTCTCTTCGGCCGGCGGAGTCACGGCGTCCCCCAATGACGGGACGCTGGCCAGATAGGGGGACGGGTGGCCGAGGTCGGGAAAGGCCTCCCGACCGGTCGCCGTCAACCCGCCGGCCGAGTTGGAGTAAAGGGAGAAGATGAGGTCGCGGTCGTAGGTCAGGACCTGCCCCCGAGTCATCGCCACGGCCTGGCGAACCGCCGCGTTGATCCTCGCCGGCGCGTAGGCCTGCAGGTGCTGCGGGCTGGTGCAGGCGTCCGTCCCATGGATCCGGCGCGGTCCGATTCCGAGCTGCATGTTCCTAAGGGTCTCGGTCCGGGAGCAGACCGCCTGAGCGGCCAGGGCTTCCAGGGGCCAGTCGGGGTCCATCTCCGCGGCGATCACGCCGGCCAGATACTCTTCCATCGCCATTGAAACCGAGTAGCCGCGGTCGTCGAGGAAGACCGAAATTACTGGCTCCGCGGCCCAGACCCGGCGCCATTCGAGACCGGCCGGCGCAACCGGCGGGCCCGCGGCTCCCACGGTCTCGGGTCCCACGCCGACAGCGACGAGGATGACCGCCGTGCAGGCCAACGCGGCCCAACGGAACGGGCGCCCAGAGTCTGGCTTTGCCGCCAACGTCAATCACCCCGGGCTAGTATGCCCGGGGTGCTCTGCTTTCGCCTCGCTCAGCGGAGGGTGATGTCGACCCGGAGATGGGTCTGGTCCCACTTCAGCTCACCCAGGGCCTCGGCCACGAAACGCAGCGGGACGAGGGTCCTCTGGTTGACCACTGCCGGCGGGACCTCGAGGATCACGCTCCGCCCGTCGACGGTGGCCGAAGTCTGGCCGACGGTCATCTCGATGATGTGCTCCCCGCGCTTGGCCATGACCCGCTGAGCCGCCTGGTCCCAGGCGACCGTCGCTCCGACGGCCTCGAAGAGGGCCCGGAAGGGCACCAGCGACCGGTTCGCCTGAATGACCGGGGAGAGGTCGCCGAAGTCGACCTCCTGCTCGCCGATGAACACCCGGACCGGTGAATAGGCGTAAGCCCGCCCATCATAGCTTCCGAAGTAAACCGTACCATCGGCGTAGGCCGGCGGCGTGGCGATCTTCCCGGCCGCCGGGGACGTCCAGAGGAGCCGCCCGTCCTCAAGATTGAAGCTGTATATCGCGCTCGGGAGGTCCACGGCGTAGTAGGCCCCGACATAGACGTGGTCACCCCCGGCGACGGGGGTCATCATCGTTGGATACTTGGCCCTCCCGCCGAACTTCTGCGGGATCATATGAGTATTCCAGACGAGCCCTCCGGTCTCCAGGTTGAAGGCGTACAGCCAGCCCAGATTGCCGGCCAGGACGAAGACCCGCCCATCGGGCAGTGGGGCGATGGTCGGGGCGCTCCACAGGTTGTTGCCACTGATCGAACGGGTCCACAGGACCGTGCCGGCCCGGGCATCGAGGGCCACCAGGCCGCCCCGGTCATAGCTGCTCGAGGCGACGATCAGCTTCCCGCCACAGAGGGCCGGCGACATCCGGAGTTCCCCGTCGGTCTGGTAGGCCCAGGCCTGATGGCCGTCGGACGACTCGAGGGCATGCACGCCGCCGGCGTAGTCCTCGACATAGACTCGGCCGCCGCCGGCCGCCGGGCTCGACCAGATCGGCAGGCCCACCTCGACCTTCCAGCGCACGGCCCCGGTCTCTGGCTCGATGGCGTAGACCGTCCCCAGGGCGGTGGCCACGTAAAGGTTCCCGTCGGCGATCACCGGCGAGGCGCCGGTTCGGCCGCCGAGGGCGACATCCCATAGAAGCAGACCGTCAGCGGCTCGCAGGGCGTAGGTCCGTCCATCGAAATCGGTCACCCAGACCTGGCCATCGGCGACCACCGGGGCCGATCGAAGCAGGCCCGTCGCCGTGAAGGTCCATCTGACCTGCCCGTCGTCGACGGCCAGAGCCCTCAAGACGCGGTCATCGGCCCCGAAGAAGACCGTCCCCCCGGCGACCACCGGAGCCCCCTGCACCGAGACCCCGAAGGCGGCCGACCACCGTTGAAGGAGCACCGACCCGAGCCGGTCGGGGGTGTTCCCGGCGTGTTCCGGCCCCTGACCGTAGGCCGGCCATTCGGCGGGCGGGGCGGCGCCGGCCACCGCCGCCGGCCGGCTCCCGGCCGCCGCCAGGACTACCAGGAGAGCCATGGTCATGACGCCTAGCCGGAAGAAGCGTGTCATCGTCGGACCTCCCATCCGTCTGAGCCCACGCTCACCAGTTGGGATTGGCCGTCCAAAGGCAAAAGTCCTGCTTGAATGGATTATCTGGGAATCAGGAGGCGGACCCCGGAAAGGGCGAAGTAGCCGCCGAGGCCGGCCAGGAACAGGCCGCAGACGACCAGGAGGCCGCGGAAGATGGCCGGCCCGAGGAGGCGCCGCCCGCCGGCCACCGCTCCCGACACGGACGCCAGCCAGGCCAGGTCAGAGAGGATGTGACCGACGTAGAAGGCGGCCACGGCGAGCGCCCCGAGCTTCAAGGACAGGGCGATGTAGCTGGCGCCGATGGTCGCCCACCAGAGGACCCAGTAGGGATTGGAGACGCTGGCCGCGAGGCCGGCCAAGACCGGGTCGGAGAGTCGCCCGCGGGACCCGGCCGTGGGCTCCGCCGGCTCCGAACCGGCGGTACCCCGCATCGCTCCGAGCCTCGCGGCCACTCGGCCGGAGCTCCGCAAGGTCTCCCAGGCCATCCAGACGAGGACGACGCCGCCGACGATGCCGATGCCCCCGGTCACGGATGGGTGAGCCAGGTATGACCCGAGGCCGAAGGACAGGGCGACGACCACGGCCAGTTCGACCAAGCCGTGCCCGGCGACGGCCCGCGGGCCGGCCCAGAAGCCACGCTCAGCCACTTGCCTGATGGTCACCGTCAGGAGCGGTCCCGGCATGAGGGCTCCGGAGAGCCCGACGACAAAGGCGGTCAGGAACAGGGTGGTGACGGTCATGATCCTCAGTCCTCTTCCGGGCTGGGTAAGCGCGCCGGCCGCCGACCGGCCAAAGGGCCCTTGCGCGGGGACCGGCGGTCAGTGCTCCAACTGGTCCAAGGGCGGCGCCTGGCCCGCGGGGAGCGGGCAGACATACGGTTCGTCCTTGCTCTTCCGCCGGAACTCCTCCGTCGCCTGGGCGCGGATATCGGGGCGGGCCAGGAGGTCGTATGCGGATCGTTCCCGACCCCGAGGAGGTTGTGGCCGCATAACGGCAGGTTGATGAAGGTCTTCACTTCGGCGGGCGAAACCACCGGTCTGACCACGACCCCCGCCGCCCGGGAGCAGTCTCGGTCGCCGTCCCAGTCTTCGTCATCGGCCGGCCTCCTGCCCCGGCCCCGGTCGGAAGGATCTGGCCGACTCCACGGCGGCCCGCCAGCCCCGGTAGGGCCCGGCCATCTCGGCCTTCCCGGGCCCCGGAGCGAAGACCCGCTCGGCCCGGCGCAACTTGGCGATGTGCTCGAGATCGGGATAGAAGCCGACCCCCAGGCCGGCCAGGAAGGCGGCTCCCAGGGCCGTCGTCTCGGTGACGGCCGGCCGATCGACCGGGAGGCCCAGAAGATCGGCCTGGAACTGCAAGAGAAGGTCGTTCCTGGCCGCCCCGCCGTCGACCCTCAGCGATGCCGGGACCACCCCGGCGTCGGCGCCCATCGCGTCAATGAGGTCCTTGGTCTGGTAAGCGATGGCCTCGAGGGCCGCTCGGACCAGGTGGGCCCGGGTCGTCCCGCGGGTCAGCCCGAGGATCGCGCCCCGGGCGTACATGTCCCAGTATGGCGCGCCCAGACCGGCGAAGGCCGGGACGAAATAGACCCCGCCGGTGTCCGGCACCGAGGCCGCCAGGACCTCGCTCTCGCCCGAAGCGGCCAACAGACCGAGGCCGTCGCGCAGCCACTGGATGGCCGCCCCGGCGATGAAGACGCTGCCTTCAAGAGCGTAGGTGACCTCCCCGCCGAGGCCCCAGGCGATGGTCGTGATCAGTCCCGACCGCGAGGCGATGGCCCGGTGGCCGGTGTTCATCAGCATGAAGCAACCGGTGCCGTAGGTGTTCTTGGTCAGGCCCGGAGCGAAACACCCCTGGCCGAAGAGGGCCGCCTGCTGGTCGCCGGCTACCCCGGCCAGGCGCACCGGCGCCCCGAAGACGCCCTTGGCCGTCGTCCCGTAGTCCCCCGCCGATGGTCGGGCCTCGGGCAGCATGGCCCGGGGAATGCGCAGGCGGGCCAGGATCTCATCGTCCCAGTCCAGGCGGTGAAGATCGAAGAGCATCGTCCGGGAGGCGTTGGAGTAGTCGGTCAGGTGAACCCCGCCGCCCGGCCCTCCGGTGAGGTTCCAAATGAGCCAGGTGTCGACCGTCCCGAAGAGGGCCTCGCCCTGTTCGGCCTTTTCCCGCAGACCGGGAACGTGCTCAAGGAGCCAGGCCAGCTTGGTGCCGGAGAAGTAGGCGTCGATGACCAGACCGGTCCGCTGCCTGATCCGTTCCTCCCAGCCATCCCGACGGAGCTCATCGCACAGACCGGCCGTCCGCCGGCATTGCCAGACGATCGCCCGGGCCAATGGGCGGCCGGTGCGTCGTTCCCAGACCACGGTGGTCTCGCGCTGATTGGTCAGGCCGATGGCGGCCAGTTCACCTGGGCCGATCCCGGCTTCCTCCACGGCCCGGCGGGCGACATCCAGCTGGGTCTGCCAGATCTCGTCGGCATCGTGCTCGACCCAGCCCGGCTGCGGATAGTGCTGCGTGAACTCGCGCTGGGCCAGGGACCTGGATCGTCCGTCGCGATCGAAGACTATCGCCCGGCTGCTGGTGGTCCCCTGGTCCAGGGCCAGCAGGTAGCTTGCGGTCAAGAGGCCTCCCCCTCCTGGTCGACCGGTTCAGCGGCCGAATCGCGACCAGAGCCAGCTGTCGACGTCGGTCAGGACCACCTCGCGGTCGTCCT
>DASXUT010000150.1 GCA_036504675.1 Bacillota bacterium
CTCGAAGCGGCCCAGCCCGGGCAACACCCTGGCCCCCGTGATGCGGTCGTAGGCGTCGGAGGGGCGGTCGAACGACCCGCGGAGGAAGTGCAGCCCGCCCCACTTGAACGTCGACGGGTCGCGGACCTCGGTCACGAGGCCCCCGGCGTCGTCGAGCTGAGCGGAGTCGGACAGGGTCTGGACCTTCTGGAGAACCTCGTCGATCTCGATCCCGGGCTCCGCCTGGACGTCCAGGAGTGAGGCGAAGAAGTCAACGATGTCGTCCGGCTTGTCGCCGAAGCTGACCTCATACTGGTAGCGGTTGAGATCCCCGAGATAGCGCATGGAGACGGCCTGGATCATGTACCAGCCGGAGAGCCCGAACTTCGGCAGCTCGATCGAGAGCAGCTGGCCGGCCTTGAGCCCCGTCTCGCGGGTCGAGAAGCTCCCCGGGGTGGCCACCTTGGCCCGGGCGGTCAGCACGGCCTGGACGCGATCCTGAGCGGCCTCCAGCGAGGTGATGGACTCGTCGACGATGATGATCTCGCGGATGCCGTCGTCGCCCTCCCGGGCGGCCGTCTCGGCGATGGAAGGCTCGTCGGCCTGCTGGACCAGGAGCGGGATCACCGGGCTGTAGGTGACGTCGATGGTGGCAGCGTCGGCCGGCGTGGCCGTGGCGGCCGCGACCCGCACGAACTTCTCCTGGTGGTTCATGAACCAGGTGAAGCTGCCCTCGTCGTCGAGGTTGTCAACCCCCGGGGCGATGGCTGGCCCGCCGGCGGAGATGGTGACGTTCTTCGGCTTGTAGCCGAGGGAGAAGACACGCTTGCGGCCGTCGCCGGTCAGGTGCTCGGTGATGGCCGCGGCGACGTAGTTCCCCCCGCGGAGGGTGACCTTGTTGACGAGCTGCGACCGGTCCGGATCCACCCGCATGTCGATGTAGTTCTTGGAGGCGGCCGTGATCGTGATCGGGGCGTAGTCGGTCTCGCGGGCGAAGAAGTGGATGTCCTTGAGGCTGTCCGGGCACCACCCGTACCCGCCGGCCCTTGCCGCCAGCTGGTCGAAGCACCACGCGAGGTCCTTGTAGGGGAACTTGATCTTCTTGATCACCGGGCCGTCCTGAACGTTGATAGTCGTGAACCCATCGCCGGGCGCGTACTTCGTGAGGAGGTCGCTGATGATCTCCTTGCAGGTCTTGTTTGTGTACTCTTCGTTGGCAAGGTGATGGGTGAGGTCGTCCGACCAGTCGACGCAGGTGACCTCGTAGCGCATGGCCACTGGTCCCTGGGCCGTCGGGGGCGCGGTGGAGATCCGGCCGCCGAAGATCCGGGTGCCCGCCTCGTTCGTGATGAGCACGGCCTGGCCGACCTCGGCCTTGACCGACCCGTCGCCGGACTCGAGGACGAAGGCGGCCGTGTCCCGGCGGCTCCCCAGCTGGCTGTCGATGTTATATGTCTCCGCCAGGATCAGCGTGGAGCGGTCGACCCCGGCGATCGTCGTGGTCAGCATGGTCTACCCCCGGAGCTTGCGGTTTCGCTTCAGCTCGTTGTACGCATCCTGGAGGAGGTTTCTGGCGGACTGGCGGGAGGTGATCTGCGGGTTGTTAAAAATGAACGTCACGTTCCCCCCGCCGAGGCCGGAGCCGGCCATGGCGGTGGTCTGCTGGCGGTTGAGGACCCACTCGCCGGCGTGAGCGAAGATCCAGCCGTCCGAAGCGACAGAGCCGCCTGACCCGTACCGGCGGATATTGGTCCGCTGGGTCGGCTCCCAGTAGCCGGAGCGGCCTTGGTCAGATGGGCCCGAGGAGCCGGGCGAGCCGGGCGAGCCGGGCGACCCGGCCGCCGGCGTCGCCTCCGGTGCCGGCGGCGTGGCCGGTGGCGTCGTCAGCTGGGCGAGTTTGTTGTTGTACTCCTGCAGGGCGGCGAGCTGGTCGTCGTAGTATTGCCGCGTGTCCCGGAGGGCCCGCTGCTGCCGCTTATACTCCTCGTCGTAGACAGCGACGGCAAGGCCGGTCAGGGCGGTGAAGTGGGCCTCGGCGTCCGTAATGGCCTGGTCGTAGATGACCTTCGCGGCCTCGAGGTCGGCCGTGGCCGCAGCCTGTTTGTCCGCGTAGAACTGGGTGAGATCGGTCTTCTTGGTCTCCAGGGCCGACTTGGCATTGGCGACGTCGGTGTCGTAGGTCAGCTTGGCCGCGTTGAGATCCTGGAGGGCCTCGTCGGCTTTGGTCTGGTAGAGGGCCTTGATGTCGGCGATCTTCTGGCCAGTCGCAGTCTTGAGCGCGGCAACGTCGGCATCATACTGGTCCTGGGCCGATTTGAGGGCAGCCTTCGCGGCGTCCTCGGCGGCCTTGAGCTTGTCGTTCTCGCTTTTCTTTAGGGCTTCAAAGCTCGCCCGGGCGGCGTCGATCTGATCCTGGAGCTTCTGCTTTTGGAGCCGGAGGGTTTCCCTGCGGTCCCACTCGGCCAGGTCGGCGATGGCCCGGGTCTTGTCCGCTTCGGTCTTGGCGGACTCGACGGCCGCGACCTTCTCGGCCCTGTCTTGCTGCCGCTGCCGCTCATCCTCGGCCTTGTCGATGACCTCAATTTGGTCCTGTAGGGCCGAGACCTCGGCGTCCATCTTGTCGTTCGCGATGTCCAGTATCTTGTCGTGGGCCTCCCGGGCGGCCTCGACCGTTTTATCATAGGTCTTGCGGGCGGCGTCTAGCTGGCCCTGATACCCCTGCTTGGTCTCTTCGGCCGCGTCTTTCTCGGCCTGGATCTCGGCGTCCCTCTGGTCCTCGATGTCCCGAATGATGCTGTCGATGAGCTTCTGGTGGTCGTCGCGCTGGTCGGTGTACTGGGCGGCCACGGCCTGGAAGGCTTCCTCGGCCGCATCGATCTCTTCCTGGCAGGCCTCCTCGGCCGCCTTGATCTTCTCGTCGCGCTCCTCGCGGATCCCGGCGATGATGGCGTCGACGGTCTTCTGCCATTCGGTCCGCTGGTCCCCATAGAGACCGACGACCTTGTCCAGGGCGGCCTGGGCTGCGGCGGCTTCCTCGTCATAGGCGTACTTGGCGTCCTCGAGGCGCTGAAGGGCCCGCTCCTTGGCCTTGACGGTCCGCTCTTGGTCGGCCCGCAGCTCCTCGATCTTGGCGTCGTTGAGCTGCTTTTGAGCCGCCGCCTCATCGCGGGTCGACCTGACGACCTCTTTGGATGCGGCAGCCTCGGCCTTCTTCGCGTTGACGAGGTTGTAGATCAGGGCGACGCCGGCCACGAGGGCGACCGCCAGGATGATGTAGGGGTTCATCGCCGCGATGGCGTTGAAGATGGCCTGAGCCTCGGACATCTTCTTGATGACCTTGGTCAGCTCGATGATCTTGAGCGCCAGAACCACACCGCTGCCAACGAGTAGCGCGAGGCCGCCTGCGAAGGCCAGCGTCTGGATCACCGTGTCC
>DASXUT010000151.1 GCA_036504675.1 Bacillota bacterium
CACCGCCGGGTCATCCAGCCTCGACCGGTTGGTCAGCCCGAGCCGCGAAGAGTGGAAGAAGTAGTAGATGACATCAGGGTCATACCAGTCGTAGGTAAGGACGAAGGCCGGCGCCAGCCCCTCCCGGGTCCGCTCGAGGACGTCCCTGGGCTCGAGGGTGGTCGCCAGGGCCTCGATGCCCACTGCTCGCAGTTGCTCCGACACGGCCTTGCCCAGCCCGGCCTCCCACTGGTAGTCGTAACTCAGGACCTCGACCCGGAGACGCGATGGCGGCGCCCCGTTCAGACCGGGTCTTTCGACCAGGCCGTCGCCGTCCGTATCCTTCCAACCGTCGGCGGCCAGGACCGCCTTGGCCCGAGCGGGGTCGTAGGCGGGAAGGCCATCCCCCTTGGAACCGGCCTTCAGCCCGCTAGCCCACATCCCGCCGGGGATGACCGATGTCTCGGCCGTCGCCGGCAGGCCGACCTTGTCAATCAAGGCTTGACGGTCGATGGCCAGCGCCGCCGCCTCCCGCACGGCCGGATCAGCCATGGGCCCGTCGGCCACGTTGAAGCCCAAGTAGGTCAGGGTCGGCCGGTGGACGACTAGCCCGGGTGGGCCCTGCCAAGACTCCCCCTGGCCGAACTCGGCCACGTCGAGCCGGCTGCCTCCGAAAGCGGCCGAGAGCGAGCCGCGCTCGGGAAGGAACTCGAAGACTACCTGCCGCGGTCTGGCGGGCCCCGGCCCCTTGACGAACGGCGGCGGCCAATCGTACCCGTCGTTGGCGACCAAGGTCAGCCGGCCGCCGGTCAGGGACTCCGGCCGGAAAGGCCCGCTCCCCACTGGACCCAACGCCCCGGCTTCGCCGCCGGGGGCGACCACGCCATAGGCCGACCAGGACAAGGCCGTCCAGACTGGAGGATACGGACGTTCAAAAACCAGTCTGACCCGTTCCGGGTCGACCACGATGACCTCCTTGACCGGGCCGAGCATCCTCGCCAGGGTTCCCGATTCGGGGGCCTCAGTCAACCGGTCGAGGGTATACTTGACCGCGCCGGCGTCGACCGGTCGCCCGTCGTGGAAACGGACACCGCGTCGGAGCCGGAAGGTTATCTCCTTCCCCCCCGCCCCGATCTCCCACCCGGCGGCCAGGTGGGGATAGAGCCGCCCGTCGGGTCCGGTGATCACCAGGGTGTCGTAAATCAGGCGATAGGGGCTCAGGGCCTGGGGCTGGTTAGGATCCACGGGCGAGGCCGCCGGGTCGAGCGAGGAAAGCCGGTAGGGCACGCCGACGACGACCGTGCCCGCTGGGCGCGGCTGGCCGGCGATGGCCCCAAACTCACCGAAGACCGCCGCGACGAGGGCCGATGAAGCTGCCGTCAACCAAAGGGCCACCAGGATGGCTCTGCGGCCGCGGTGGAGCAAGAGGGGGTCACCGCCGTTCTGTGAAAAGAGGGCCGGGCCTCGAGGGACCGCCCCCATCTAGGACTTAGACGGTTGTTCCGTCCTTCCTGGTTTCAGCCAGCCGGGCTTGGGTCCGTCCCCTTCATTTCCTGAGAACCTCGTGACAGCGCCGGCAGCGCGCTTCGTAGCTTTCCTTGCCGCCGATGACGATGATCGGGTCATCGATGGCCGCCGGCCGCCCATTGATCAGGCGCTGGTTGAAACAGGCCGGTTCGCCACACTTGACACAGATCGCCTTCAGCTTGGTGACTTCGTCGGACAAAGCCATCAACGCGGGCATGCTGCCGAAGGGGCGCCCGGCGAAATCCATGTCCAGTCCGGCGACGATGACCCGGCGACCCGCCCCGACCAGTTTCTGGACGACCGGGATGACCTCCGGGCCAAAGAACTGAGCCTCGTCAATGGCCACCACGTCGACGTCCGCTTCGGCGACGAGGGTGATGATGTCCTCTGGTCGCCCCTGGTCGATGGGGTGAGCTTCGAGGCTGTTTCCATCGTGGGAACTCACCCGGCGGTGTCCGTATCGCGTGTCGATGGCGGGTTTTACGATGGCCACCTTCTTGCGGGCGATGGCCACCCGTTTGGCCCGTCGGATCAACTCCTCGGACTTGCCGCTGAACATGCTGCCGCAGATGATCTCGAGATACCCCGGCTCCTTGCGCCGTCTGAGTCGGGCCGGGCCCCGCCCCTGGCGCTCGCCCGTCGCCCTGGCTTTGTCTGCCAAGCCTCTCCCCCCTCGATCATTGTACCTTCTGGCCCGTCCCAGCGTCAATGACGAGCAAAGGTCGGGGGCGCAGCTCCGGCGGGTTATCGCGGCGGCGGCGGATAATCGCCCCCGTCTTGACGAACACTCCAGGAGAAAGGGGTGAAGGACATGGCTAGTGATGTCAAGTGCGAGGTTTCCAGTTGCCACTATTGGGGCCAGGGGAACCGGTGTGAAGCAAGGGCCATTTCCGTGGTCAACGCGGTGGCCGGTGGGGCTAACATGGAGGCCGGCACGATCGGCCACGAGGCCCAGGCGAGGACCACCGATGAGACCGCCTGCAAGACCTTCAAGCCGAGGAGCTATTAGGCCGACCGCGAAGGGCCGCCCTCGACCACGGGCGGCCCTTTCGCCTCTTGCTCCTCTGATCGTGCCGAAAGGATGTGAGCTGAGTTGAGCAAGTGGGTCGCCGCTCTGATCGCCATCCTGGCCGTGGTGGCCGCCGGCTGGGTCCTCACGAGTATCCTCGGGCTGGCCTGGTTCCTGGCCGCCGGAGCCTTCCGCGGCCTGATCGGCCTGGTGTTTCTTCTGGTCGTCGGGGTGATCCTCTACCGCCTCTTCGCCGGCCGCCGCCAGAGAGTCTGATCCGGCCGCCCGGCTTCGGTTGGATCGAACAAAGCGCCCTCCTTGCCGGCCGCCCCGCGCGAGGAGGGTCCTTCATTGCTCCGAGGGGCGACGAGTCATTCGACTGGTGGTTCATACAGTCGGTACTGCAGGGCCTCGCCGATGTGGTCGGCCGTGATGGTCGTCTCCTCGGCCAGGTCGGCCACGGTCCGGGCGATTTTCACCAGTCGGTCATGAGCCCTAACGCTCAGACCCAAGCGGGTGAAGGCCCGCCTCAGGAGGGCCCTGGCCGCCATGGTCAGCGGGCAGAGCCCATCCAGCCGGCCGCGGTCGAGGTTGGCGTTGAGGAGCCCCCCGTTGCGGTCCAGTTGCCGCTCCCGACAGGCGGCGATACGGGCCCGAACCGTGGCCGACGGCACTCCCCCCGCGCCGCCGACGACCTCGGCGTAGTCGGGCCGGGCCACTTCGACCTGGAGTCCGAGCCGGTCCAGAAGCGGTCCCGAGAGCCTGGTCCGGTAACGTTCGACCTGGTAGGGGGTGCACCGGCAGGCGCGGATTGAATCCCCGAGGTGTCCGCAGGGGCAGGGATTCATCGCCCCCACCAAGATCAGCCTTGATGGGTAGGTGACCGACCCGCCGGCCCTGGCCACGGTCACCTGGCCGTCCTCGATCGGTTGCCTCAGGGCCTCCAGGGCATCGCGGCGGAACTCCGGCAGTTCGTCGAGGAAGAGCACCCCGCAATGGGCCAGGCTGACCTCGCCGGGCGTGTCCAGCCGGCCGATGAGGGCGGCCGACGAGGCGGTATGATGCGGCGCCCGGAAGGGCGGCCTCCGGATGAGCCGGTCACCGTTGAGCCCTCCGGCCACACTGTACAGCCTGGTCACCTGGATCGTCTCGGCCAGCGTCAGGTCCGGGAGGAGCCTGGCCACGCCCCTGGCCAGCATGGTCTTGCCCGTCCCCGGCGGCCCGACGAGGAGGATGTTGTGGCCGCCGGCCACGGCCACCTCCAGGGCCCTCTTGGCCTGGGTCTGACCCTTTACGTCGGCCCAGGCCTCATCCCCGTCGACGGCTTCCGCCGCCGGGCTTGGTTGCTCGGCGCGAACCGCCGTCGGCGGATGCCCCGTGGCCGCCGCGACCACTTCCTCCAGGGTGCCGCAGGGGATCAGGCGTAAACCGTCGACGAGGGCCGCTTCTCCGGCGTTGGCGGCCGGCAGGAGAAAGCCGTCGAGCCGGAGATCCCGCGCGGCCAGGGCCATCGACAGGGCTCCCTTGACCGGTCGGATGGACCCGTCCAGCCCGAGTTCGCCGGCCATGGCCACCCCGGCCAGGGCAGCTTCCGGCAACTGACCGCAGGCCTCGAGGATGCCCACGGCGACCGGCAGGTCGAATCCGGGCCCCTCCTTGCGCATATCCGCCGGGGCCAGGTTGACCGTGACCCGCCGCATCGGAAACGTAAAGTTGCTATTTCGCAGGGCCGATCTGACTCGTTCCCGGGCTTCCCGTAGACCGACATCGGGAAGCCCGACGATCTCGAACCCCGGCAAGCCGTTGGCCACGTCCACCTGGACCTGGATTGGCACGGCCTCGATGCCCCGCAGGGCAAACCCTCGAACGGCTGCGAGCATGGTCCACCCCCCGTCAGAAAACCCCGCGGACCAGGATCATCGCGCCTCCCGGGGTGACCGGCCCGCGGCCGGCCTCGACCAGGACGGCATCGAACCGGCAAGGGGGATCCCCGCCTGGTAGTTCCCTTGACAGGTAATGCGCGGCCACCGCCCGCATCCGGTTGAGTTTCCGAGGGCCGATGGCCTCCGCCGGCCCGCCGAGACTGTTCCCCCGCCTGGCCTTGACCTCGACAAAGACCAGTGTAGGCCCGTCCCAGGCGACCAGGTCGATCTCCCCTTGACGGCAGCGGTAGTTGGCGGCGGCCAGACGATATCCCTGGGAGACCAGCAAGGCAGCCGCGGCTACCTCCGCCTGACGTCCCAGGGCGTGCGGATCACGAAGGTCGGAACTTGAGCCGTTCAAGCCTCTCCCCCCTCGGGGTGAGCGGCTTTCGACCCCCTCGGCTGTTCTCCTTCCTCGGCCACGAAAAAACCCCCGACCTCTCGTCGGGGGCCAACCCGCCTCAGATCAACTGCCGGACATCCTTGGCGTCGAGCGGGCCTCGTTCGTCGATCGCCCGGGCCACATGGACGTCCCGGTGCTGGGTCAGGTCCAGATCGTAGGTCTTGGCCACCGGGTGGCCGTGGCCGTCTTTGATCACCCGCAACACCGGGTGGCGCGGGTAGGCCCGCCGGACCTTGATCACCACGGCCACTTCCTTGGTGGTCAATTGGATCAGGCTGCCGACCGGGTAGGGGGCGATGTTCTCGGTGAAAGCCTTGGCGATCCGCCGGTCGAAGAGGCGGCCGGCGTTGCCGGCGATGATGTCGAGGGCGTCGGCCGGAAGGAAGCCCCTCCGGTAGACCCGGTCGGCCACGAGGGCGTCGTAAACGTCGGCGACGGCGGCTATCCGCGCGAACTCATGGATCTCCGTCCCCATCAGCTTGCGTGGATAACCCTCGCCGTTGCTTCGCTCATGATGCTGGTAGGCGACGTGCGCGGAGAGCGAGCTCAAGCCGTCCTGGCGGCGGATGATCTCGAACCCGTAGGCCGGGTGCTTCTTGACCTCTTCGAATTCAGCCGGTGTGAGCACACTCGGCTTGTTCAGGACCTCTTCCGGGATCTTGGTCTTGCCGATGTCGTGGAGGATGGCCCCGACTCCCAGCTCGCGCAGGCGCATCTGCTCATACCCGAGACCGATGGCGGTCATCAGGGAGAGGATGCAGACGTTGACCGAATGGCCAAAGGTGTAGTCGTCGGCGGCCCGGATGTCGGTCAGGTTGACGACCAGGTCGCGGTTCTCGATGAGCTCGTCAATGATCCCGTTGACCTGGTCTTTCACCTTCCTGGCCTCGGTCCCGGTCAACCGGCCGAGCCCCGACTTGGCCCGCTCCTTGACCTCGTTGAGGACCTCCTTGGCCGTGAACATCGCCTCGACTCGGGTCTCCGGGCTGACGACGTCCTTGGCCTCGATGTCGGGGAAGCGCTCGTCGACCACATAGACGCAAGGAACGCCGCGTCGCCGGAGCTGGGTGATGAACTCCGGCTTGATGGGCGTTCCCGAGGCCAGGAGGACCTGACTATCGGCGCCGAAGATCGGCCTGGCGACGATCATTCCCGGTTGAATATGGTCGATGTCGACGATCTTCAAATGCCGTTCCCCCGGACTGTGTTCGTTGGCGGATTGAGGGCGCTAATCCCCCTCTTCAATGATATCGAACAAACGGGGCTGAAAATGCAGCCCCGCACCCTGGGCATCCATGTCCCACTTGAAACTGCGCCGGTGGACCGGGCACGGACCCAGTCGCCGCAAGGCTTCTACGTGCGCCGTCGTGCAGTAGCCCTTGTTCTCAGCCAAGCCGTAACCCGGGTATAGCCGGTCCAAGTCGTCCATCACGGCGTCCCTGGCCACCTTGGCGATGACCGAGGCCGCGGCGATGGACGCCGAACGGCTGTCACCCTTGACGATGGCCCGCTGCCTCAGTTCCAGGCCGGGAATGGCAAAGCCGTCGACAAGGACAAAGTCGACGGCGACTGACAGGCCGGCCAGGGCCCGGCGCATTGCCAGGAAGCTGGCCTGACGGATATTGATGGTGTCGATCTCCTCGACCTCGGCCCGGCCGATGGAGACCCCCAGGGCGATCTCCCGGATCAGCGGGCATAGGGTTTCCCGCTGCTCGGCCGAGAGCCGCTTCGAGTCGTCCAGCCCGACCAGGCGCAGCCCGGGCGGAAGGATGACGGCGGCGGCGAAGACCGGCCCGGCCAACGGGCCCCGGCCGACCTCGTCGACTCCGGCGATGACCGCCGCCCCCTGGGCCCTGGCCTCGGCCTCGAACCTCTCCATGGCCGTCAGCCTAGCCGCTTCGGCCTCTTCCCGGTCGAGCCTGGCGAGGATCTCCGCTCCCAGGCGACGGGCTCCGGCCCGCGGGTCGCGGGCCAGCCGGCGGGCGGCCCGCCGGCGCAGCTCGGCCCTGGACAGGCCATGGACGATGAGGCGGATCTCCTCAAGGCTGAGGTCCTTGAATGACGGCTTCATGGAATCACCCATGAAGGACCATCTACTCCCCCGGAGGTGGGCTTTCCTGCTTCCGCGAAAGACCTTTCGGCGGGCGGACCGGCCTCCCGCCGGACGCGGCCGCCTCCGGGACCGGGTCAAGGGTGAATCGCCCCAGTCGCCCGCTCCGGAATTCGGCCAGCAGGACCTGGGCGGCGCGGTCGAAATCGGGCTGGCCGCCGGCCTTGAGGAGACCCCGGCTCACGGCCACTTGCGCCAGAGCCGTCTGGGAGTCCCCGTCGACGATCCCGTAACGCTCGACGAGCACCCCCTTGGACTCCCTCCGCAGCTCAGTGATGAGTCCCTGGGCCACCTGGACCTGGTCGTAGGCCCCGGCCTCGAGGGCCCCCGTGGCCGCCAGACGGTAGACGACCTCTTGGTCGCCGACCCGCGGCGGCAAGGTCCCCGGTAGGTCGAGCAGCTCGAAGGAGGACCCGACGCGGACCCACTGGGGGCCGCGGGTGACCCCGGGCAAGGCCCCCGTTCTGGCCCGGGCCCGGCCGGCCAAGCGGTTGATGAGCGAACTCTTACCCACGTTGGGAGTCCCGAGGATCATCGCCCGCCGGGCCCTGCCCGCCGCTTTGGTCTTGGCCGAGGCCCGGACGGCGGCAGTCAACGCTCTGATTCCCCGCCCCTCGGTCGCCGAGATGATCACGACCCGGTACCCCCGGCGGCCAAAAAAAGCCGCCCAGCGCGCGGTATCTTCATCCGCGGCCAAGTCGGCCTTGTTGATGGCGATGATCCGCGGTTTCTGGCCGACGAGGGCGTCAAGGTCCGGGTTCCGACTGGAGGCCGGGACGCGGGCATCGACAACCTCGATGACCACGTCGACCACCCGGAGCATCTCCCGGATGACTCGGTTCGTCCGGGCCATGTGCCCGGGATACCTCTGACCCTTCATATCCCGCTCTCCGCGGCTTCCCCGACCGGGGTCAGCCGCTCAACCCAGGGTGATCGGCCCAGACTCACGGGTCAACGAACCAGAGCAATCCGGTTCAATGGCCAGTAAATCAGGATGGCCTTACCCTTGACGTTCTCCAAGGGGACGAAACCGAGGGAGGCGAAACGGCTGTCCTCGCTGTTGGCGCGATTGTCCCCCAGGACGAAGAGGCTGTCCGGAGGGACGGTCGTCTCGGGATAGTTCGATTTCTGCGGGATCATCAGATGGTTTTCCGGGAAGACCTGCCCATTGAGGTAGACGACGCCGTCTCTGATGGCCACCCGGTCACCGGGGAGGCCGATGGCCCGCTTGATGTAGTCCTTAGCCGGATTCTTGGGGTTACGGAAGACGATGACCTCGCCGCGCCGCGGGGAACGCAGGTGGTAGATGGCCTTATTCAGCCACAGCCGCTCGCCGGTGTAGAGGGTCGGTTGCATCGAAGGTCCATTGACGAGAGTCGTCTCGACGACGAAGGTCTTGATCAAGAGAGCCAGGACCAAGGCGAAGACAACGGTCTCGATAAGCTCACGGAAAAGGCTCTTCTCGGGCTCGGCCATTTTCTGCCCCCCCGGTCCACCGCGGGAAAAGACCAAGACAAAAAAGGGACTGTTGGCAGTCCCTGATCGAACCTTACCGGATGGTGGTTCGCTCCTTGACCTTGGCCGCACGGCCGGTCAACTCGCGCAGGTAGTTCAACTTAGCCCGCCGAACCCGCCCCCGTCGAACGACTTCAATCTTGTCGACCCTCGGGGAATGCAGCGGGAACTTCCGCTCCACGCCGACCCCGTACGAGATGCGCCGAACGGTGAAGGTCTCGCGGACTCCGCCGCCGCTCCGACCGATGACGATCCCTTCGTAGGCCTGGATCCTCTCGCGGCCACCCTCGACCACTTTGACCTGCACCCGGACAGTATCGCCGGGGGCGAAGTCCGGGATATCCTTGCGCATGTTCTCGAGTTCGATCGTTCTGATCAGGTCCACCGGTCTTCCTCCTTTGACCAAGCAGGTCCACAAGCAGAAATTATAGCATACAGCCCTAGAAAAGACAACTTATCGCACGTCCGGGCGGTCAGCCTCCGCTCTTCGGTCCTTCCTCGCGGGGGGTGGCTTCCAGCCTGATCTCGGCCAACAGCCGCTCGTCCTCCCGCCGGAGGTTCACCAACTCGAGCAGGTC
The DNA here is from genome assembly GCA_036504675.1 of Bacillota bacterium. Lineage (NCBI taxonomy): Bacteria > Bacillati > Bacillota > Bacillota bacterium. The sequence goes on from DASXUT010000151.1 coordinate 9,044, forward strand.
CGGACGGCGCTCGAGGGTCCGACGCAGGGATTCGCGGCGGCGCCATAGGCGGACCTTTTCGTGGTGTCCCGAGACGAGCACCTCGGGGACGGCCATGCCCCGGAAGATCGGCGGCCGAGTGTACTGCGGATATTCCAGGAGGCCGTCGGAAAAGGACTCTTCGCTTACCGAGTCGTCCTCGAGGACGCCCGGCACGAGCCGGGAAACCGCGTCGACGAGGACCATCGCCGGCAGTTCACCACCGGTGACCACGAAATCGCCCAGGGAGATCTCCTCTTCCACGAGTCCGGCCCTGATCCGCTCGTCGACGCCCTCGTAGTGGCCGCAGATGACCAATAGCCACTCCAGACCGGCCAGCCTGACAACGGTCTCCTGAGTCAGGCGGCGGCCCTGAGGGGTCATCAGGATGACTCTCGGACGGTGTCCCACCGGGCCCGAGGCGACGATCATCTCGACCCCCTCGAAGACCGGGTCGGGCTTGAGGACCATGCCCGCCCCGCCACCGTAAGGGTAGTCGTCGACCGTCCGATGCCGGTCGTGGGTGAAGCCGCGCAGGTCGTGGCAGCGGATGTCCAGCAAGCCGTGGTTGGCACCGCGCTTGACGATGCTCTCTCCAAAAGGGCCTTCGAACATGGCCGGGAAGAGGGTCAGAATATCGACCCGGAGAGGGCTCATTTCCACTCCTCCAAGGGCCTTGCGACGATCACTCCGGCGGCCAGGTCGACCCGGCGGATGACTTCTCGTGTCGCCGGGAGAAGGGTCTGACGCCCGCCGTCAGTGACGACGTAGACGTCGTTGGCCGGCTCGCTGACCACCTCGCTGAGGAGACCGAGGGGCTTGCCGGATTCGTCGATGACTCTCAACCCGACCAGCTGGAAGTGATAATAGGAGCCTTCCGGTAAAGGCACGACGGCCGCCGGCGGGACCTTGACCTCCCCGCCGACCAACCCCTCGGCCTCGTCGCGGGTCTTTGCCCAATCGAAGGCCATCAGGTAAACCCCTTTGTGCGGGGTGGCCTCAGTGATCCTGGCCGGCCTTTGCGAGCCGTCCGGCCCGACCACGAAGACGTCGGGTCGTTCCAGGTAACGCTGAGGAAAGTCGGTCAGGGGGTAGACCCTGACCATCCCTCTGACCCCGTGGACGCCGACGATCTTGCCGATGCTGATCAGTTCCTCTTCGGCCAAGCCGGCGCCACCCCTATTCCCGGATGGCGACCACCCGGCCGTCCTCCACGACGATCTCCGCCTGGAAGAGACGGTCCCAGTCGTCGCCGATCCTGACTTGGACGAAGCCCTCCACCGTCCCCTGGCCGACTTCGACCCCCGGCTCGAGCCGCCCGGACTCCTTGAGCTTCTCGACCAGTCGGCTCTTATTCTCGAGCCGGTTCTGGCGCTCGGCCTGGAGGCGTTCGACGGCCGACCGGCGCTCCGCGGGGGACCCTTCGTCGGCCTCGCCAAGGCGTTTGAGCTGTCCTTCGATCTGGGCCAGCTCGGCCTCGGTCCGGCGCAGAGCCTCCTGGAACTCGGCCGCGAGTTGCTTCTTCAAGACCTCGGTCACCTTGGCCTTGACCGTCACCGGGCGCTGGATGAAGATGGCCACTACTGGACGACCTCGACCGAGACCTTCCGGCCTTGCTTGGTCGCCGCCGCCTTGACCACCGCCCGGATGGCCTTGACCACCCGCCCCTGTCGCCCGATCACCTTGCCCATATCCTGCGGGTCGACCCGGAGCTCGACGACCGAGCTGTGCGGGCCGCCGACCTCCGCCACCTGAACGGCGTCGGGATTATCGACGAGGGCCCTGGCCAGGACCAGAACCAGTTCCTTCACGGTCGCACCTCCCAAAGACCCGTCCCTTGGATGGTCAGGCCTTCTCGGACTCGCCCGGCTCTGGACCGGCGGCCCTGCTGCCCTTGATACCGGCGCGGATGAAGAGGGACTTCACCGTCTCCGACGGCTGAGCGCCTTTGGCCAGCCACTCGCGGGCCTTGTCTTCCTGAACCTTGATCACGGCGGGCTCGCGGGTCGGGTCGTAGTAACCAATCTCCTCGATGAACCGCCCGTCACGGGGCGACCGGGAATCGGCGACGACCAGCCGATAACTCGGGGCCTTCTTGGCGCCAACCCGCTTGAGACGAATCTTGACTGCCACTCCTCTTGGACACCTCCAAAGCGACTATGATAGCCTGGCCTTTCGGCCCTGATCTAGATCCGGCCGGGGGACGGCAAAGCGACCGCCCGGGGCCGATCTCAGCGGGGCATCCAGCCTGGACCGCCGGGACCCCGCTTGATCCCCTTCTCCCCCATGCTCATGACCTGCCTGATCATCTTGCGGGTCGCGTCGAACTGCTTGAGCAGGGTGTTGACCTGCTGAACGCTGGTCCCGCTGCCGGCGGCGATCCGCCGCCGCCGCGAGCCGTCGATGAGTTCCGGCCGCCGGCGCTCTTCGGGGGTCATCGAGTTGATGATCGCCTCAGCCCGGTCCAGTTGCCGGTCATCGACGTCCTTCGGGATCATCCCCTTCATCCGTGCGGCTCCGGGAAACATCGACATCAGTTGGTCGATGGGGCCCATCTTGCGCACTTGTCGGAGCTGGTCAACGAAGTCTTCAAAGGTGAACTCGTCGGCCCGCAGCTTCCGCTCGAGGTCGCGGGCCTTCTTCTCGTCGAAGTTCTCCTGGGCCTTCTCGATGAGGGTCAGAACATCACCCATCCCGAGGATGCGCGAGGCCATCCGGTCGGGGTAGAACGGCTCGAGGGCCTGCAGTTTCTCACCGGTGCCGATGAACTTGATCGGCCGGCCGGTGACCGCCCGGACCGAGAGGGCCGCGCCGCCTCTGGCGTCGCTGTCCATCTTGGTCAGGATCACCCCGTCCAGACCGACCCGGGTGTTGAAGGCCTCGGCCACGTCGACCGCGCTCTGGCCGCTCATGGCGTCGACCACCAGCATGACCTCATGAGGCTTAACGGCTTCCTTCATCCGGACAAGCTCAGTCATGAGTTCCTCGTCGACATGAAGGCGGCCGGCCGTGTCGACGATCACCGCGTCGCGGGCCTGACGGTCGGCCTCCTGGCAGCCGGCCTCGGCGATGGCTACCGGATCCTCACCCGGGGCACCGGCCCATACCGGCATCCCCAGCTGGTCGCCGAGAATCTTGAGCTGCTCTACGGCGGCCGGGCGATAAACGTCGGCGGCCACCAGCAGCGGCCGCCGCCCCCCGGAACGCAGGTGGGCGGCGAGCTTGCCGGCTGTCGTCGTCTTGCCGGACCCCTGCAGGCCGACCAGCATGATCACCGTCGGCGGCTTGGCGGCCAGGTTCAGGCGGGCCGGGGTCTTCCCCATCAGCTCGATCAACTCGTCGTGGACGATCTTGATCACTTGCTGAGCCGGGGTCAGGCTCTCCAGGACCTCGGCCCCGACCGCCCGTTCGTCGATCCGGGCAATGAAGTCCTTGGCCACCCGGTAGTTGACATCGGCCTCGAGGAGGGCCATCCGGACCTCCCGGGTGGCCTCCTTGACGTCGTTGGGGCCTAGCTTGCCGCGCCCCCTCAGCCGTTTGAAGGTCGCTTGCAGTCTTTCGCTGAGGCTTTCGAACACTTCTCAGGACCTCGCCTTGAGGCGCTTGATCAAACGTTCCAAGCGCGGCTTGAGCGGATGGGCCGATTCTAGGGCGTCGACGGCCCGCGCCAGGGAGGCCATCAGGCGGCGGGCGACGGCGTCTCGCGCGACCAGGCCGAGACGCCGCTCGTAGTCTTCCAATGCTTTCTCGGAGCGGGTCAGGAGGTCATGGACCGCTTGGCGGCTGACGCCGAGCAACTCGCTGATCTCACCCAAGGAGAGGTCGTCCTCATAATGCATCGACAGCATCTCGCGCTGGCGATCGGTCAACAGTGGGCCGTAGTAGTCGTAAAGAAGCACGGTCCGGTTGGCCCGGTCCAGCCGTCTGGCGACGGCCGGCCGGTCTGTCGAGGCCCTCACCGTCTTGTCCGCGGCGCGGCTGATCTTGCTCATCTGGCTGTCTTCCCCCCCGCCGCGACGGCCGCTGCGTCGGCGGTCGAAGCTGTCAAGGAAAAAACCTTTACAGCCGTATTGTAGACGACAACAGGGCCGCCGTCAAGTCTCGCCGCCCGAAAGGCAAGGCTGACCGACCGCGGCCGATGACCCCAAATGCCCGGACACGAGATCGACCGAGACGGACGTTCAGCCCCCGGACCCGGCGGACTCCGCCTGGTCGGGGAAGAGCCCGGCCACGAAACGCTCCGCCGAGAACGGTTCGAGGTCCTCGGCGGCCTCGCCAAGCCCGACGTATCTGACTGGCAGGCCGATCTCGTCGGCGATGGCGACCACCACGCCGCCCTTGGCCGTCCCGTCCAGCTTGGTCAGGACTACCCCGGTCACGCCGACCGCCTCCTTGAAGACGCGTGCCTGCTGCACGGCGTTGAGGCCGGTGGTCGCGTCGACGACGAGGAGGACCTCGTGGGGAGCCCCGGGAATCTCGCGGGCCAAGACCCGCTGGATCTTCTTGAGCTCCTCCATCAGGTTGACCTTGGTATGCAGGCGGCCGGCCGTGTCGACGATGACCACGTCGGCTCCCCGCGCTTGGGCGGCCTTGAGGGCATCGAAAGCCACCGCGGCCGGGTCTCCCCCGGCTTGGTGCTTGACGACCGTGGCACCGGTCCGCTGGCCCCAGATGGTCAACTGCTCGGCAGCCGCCGCTCGGAAGGTGTCGGCGGCCGCCATGACGACCTCCAGCCCCTCATCGCGGAAGCGACCGGCGAGCTTCCCGATGGTCGTCGTCTTCCCCGTCCCGTTGACCCCGACGACCATCAGCACGCGGGGCTTGGCGACCGATTCTCCGGGCCCCCCGGATGGTCCCGCGGAAGCTTGCCCGGCCCCGGGCCGCGCTTTCGAGGCCTCCCCGGCCGACAGCCGTCTGGCCAACTCCTCGCGGAGGAGCCGCCTGACCTCGCCGGCCTCGGTCACGCCCTCCTCACGGCAGCGCCGGCGGATGGCTTCGACGATACCCTGGCTGCCGGCCACGCCGATGTCGGCCTGGATCAGGATCGCCTCGAGCTCCTCGAAGAGGTCCTCGTCCAGGCGGCCCGACCTCTGCACCAGGGCCTGGACCTTGTCGGTCAGGCCCTGCCTCATCTTCTGCAAACCCCGGCTGAAACGGTTGAACCAACCCTCTGGCTTGGTCATCCCCCGCGAAAACCCCCATTCATTCCTGGCAACCCGGTCTTATCCTGCCTCAGCTGGCTTTTTCCTCGAGTCTCACGGAGACGATCTTGGAGACGCCGCCTTCCTCCATGGTCACACCGTAGAGGACGTCGGCCACCTCCATCGTCCGCTTCTGATGGGTGATGATGAGGAACTGCGTCTTGCGGGAGCACTCCCTGAGGAAGCGGGCAAACCGCTCAACGTTGCTCTCGTCGAGGGCCGCGTCGATCTCGTCCAGGAGGCAGAACGGGCTGGGCTTGACCTCGAGGACGGCGAAGAGGAGAGCGATGGCCGTCAGGGCCTTCTCCCCGCCGGACAAGAGGGACAGGTTCTGCAGCGTCTTTCCGGGCGGCTGGGCCAGGATGTCGATGCCCGTCTCCAGGAGATTGCCCTCGTCAATGAGGATCAATTCGGCTCGGCCGCCCCCGAAGAGCCGCTGAAAGACCCGGGAGAACTGCTCCTTGATGAGCAGGAAGTGCTCCAGGAAGCGCTTCTTCATGACCTCGTCGATCTCGGCGATCAGCTGGCCGAGCTGCCCCCTGGCCTGCTCCAGGTCGGCATGCTGGGTCTTGAGGAACTCCACCCGCTCTTTGGCCCGTTGGAAGTCGTCGATGGCCGCCAGGTTGACCAGACCGAGTCCGTCGATCCGGGCCCTCAGTTCCTCGGCTTCGGCCTCGGCGGCAACCCGGTCGGCCGGCGGTTCGACCCGGTCGGCTTCGGCCTCCAGCCGCGAGACGTCGAGTCCGTACTGACCGGACAACCGCTCCCGAAGGCGCTGCAGTTCGGCCTCCACCCGGGCCTGCTCGACCTCGGCCGAGCGAAGCTTGGCTGCCGCTCCCTCAGATTGCCTTCGGAGGGCGCGACTCTCCTTCTCGGCCGTGACCAACCCGGCCTCAACCGCCTTGCGGACCTCGGCGGCCTTGGCCAGTTCGACCTCGGCCGTCGCCTTGTCCTCCTTGAACCGGACCTCCTCGGCCTCGTCGGACCGGCGGCTGCCGGCGACTTCCTCGGCCTGCCGGGACAGATCGGCCGCCTCCGCCTCCAGGCCGGTGATGTCGCCCTCCAGCTCCTGGCGGCGGCGACGGCGCTCGGCGGTGGCCGCGGTCAGGCCGTTGATCTCCTGCTTGAGCGTCGCCGCCGCGACTCGGTTGTCGGCCACCTGTCCGGCCAGTGTCTCCCTGGCGACGGTGGTCTCGACGAACCCTTTCTCGTCGGCGGTGATCTTCTCGCGGATGGCCGTCTCTTCGTCCTTCAGCCCGTCCAGACGGGCCCGCGCCTTCTCAGTCGTCCTCGCCGCCTCACGCTCCTGGCGGTCGAGCTTCTGCTGTTCCAGAGCTAGGAGCTGTCGGGATTGGGCCAGCTTCTTGGCCTCTTCTTCCGCCCTGGCCAGGTCGCGGTCCCCGGTGGCCTGGCGGATCTCCAGCCGGTGGGTTGTCTCCAGCGCGGCGGCCAGTTCATTGTCGGCCTTCTGCCGTTCTTCAGCGATCTTGGCCAGTTCCCGCCGGACTTTCGCCAGCTCGTCCTCGTCACGCGCCAAGCGCTCCGTGAGGTCGGCCAGCTCGCGGCGGCGTTCGAGGGGGTTGCCGGCGGCCGTGTGGGGACCGCCCCCGGCCGCGACGACGCCGTCGGCGGCGACCACCTCCCCGCCGATGGTCACGGCCGCCCGGCCCCCGAAGACCCCGACGATCTCCCAGGCCGAGGTGAGGTCCGGGGTGATCACGTAGCGGTCAGAGAGCCAGGTCACCAGGTCCCCCCCACCGGCTCTGGGCCTGATCCAGGCGCCCAACCCCAGACCGTCCCCTCGGCCCTTGGATGGGCCGGCCTTGGCGGCGGTTGGGGCGGCCTCGCGACGAGCCGGAGCCACGGTCAGCCGGCGGCAGAGTTCGAGCGGCAGGACCAGGAGCCGACCCTCGCCCGCGGCACAGGCAGCCGCCAGACGTTCGGCATCGGCTATCGTCTCGACCACGACGGCCTGGATCAGGTCTCCCAGCGCGGTCTCGACTTGGACCTCGTGGCCGGGCAGGACTTCGATCAGGTCGGCCAGGCTGCCCAGGACGCCGACGCCGGCCGGCCGGCCTTCTTTCTTGGCCACCAGGACGCGGCGGGCGATCTCCCCGTAACCCTGGTAGCCCGACTCCATCTCCTCAAGCACGGAGAGGCGGGTCCGCCTAGTCCGGCAAGTCTCTTCGCACCGGGCCACCTCTCGCTGCAGTTCGACGGCCTTAGTCGCGGCCGACCCGGCGGTCTTCCGCCAGTGCTCGGCCATGGATCGGAGCTCAGCCAGTTCCCGCCGCACGCCGTCGAGTTCACGGCGGACCACGGCCGCGTTCTCATCGGCCGCCCGCTGGGCGATCTCGCCCTCCTCGGCCTCGCTCTCCAGTCGCAGACGCCGGGCTGCCGCGGCCTGGGCCATCTGCTCGGCCTCACGGACCCGGTTGCGCTCCTCGGCCGCCTCATTGAGGGCCTCGATCAGTTCGCCCTTCAGCGATTCGACGGCCTGGCGGGTCTGCCCGAGGCCGGCCTCGACTTCCTCCAGCCCCAACGTCCTGGCTGCCAGCTCCGCCTCGGCCCCGGCCAGTTGGGCCGCGATCTCCACGGCCCGACGGTCCTCGGCCTCAAGGGAGCCGGCGACTTCGGTCAGGCGGACTCGAAGGTTGTCGGCCTCCCGGACCTTGGCCGCCCTCTCCCGCTCGATGGCCGCTAGCCGCTCCTCGGCCACCGCCCGACGGCCTTCCAGACGGACCAGGGCTTCGCTGATCTCGGCCAGGGACCTCTGACGCCCATCCACGGCGGCCTCGGCCTCAGCCAGGCGCTCGCGGCCGGCGTCGACCTCGGTTTCCAGGGCCGCCAGGCGTCCCGTCGCCCGTTCGGCCTGTTCCCGGTAAGCCTCGGCCTTCTCGACCAGGTCTCGCAGCTTGGCCCGGCCCGCGGCGGCATCGACCAAGTAGAGCTGGGTCTCCAAGGCCTGCAACCGGGTTCGATAGTCCCGGTAGAGTTGGGCCACGTGGTATTGCTTTTCCAGCGGTTCCAGCTGGGCCTCGGTGGCCGAGATGACATCGCCCACCCGAAGCAAGTTCTGCAGGGTCTCCTCCAGTTTCCGCTGGGCCTCACGCTTGCGATTCTTGTACCGAACGATCCCGGCCGCCTCTTCGAAGATGCCCCGCCGATCCTCCCACCGGCTCGAGAGGACGTTCTCCACCTGGCCCTGACCGATGATGGAATAGCCCTCCTTGCCCACCCCGGTGTCCGAAAAGAGGTCGAGGACGTCCTTCAGCCGGCAGTCGCTCTTGTTGATCAGGTACTGGCCATCGCCGGAACGGAAGACCCGGCGGGTGACGGTCACCTCGTTGTAGTCGATCCCCAGGCCGCCGTCGCCGTTGTCGATGGTCAACCCGACCTCGGCCATCGACAGGGAGCGTCGCTGCGAACTGCCGGCAAAGATGACCTCTTCCATCTTCGTCCCACGGAGCTGTCGCGGACTTTGCTCCCCCAAGGCCCAGCGGACCGAATCGGCGATGTTGCTCTTGCCGCTGCCGTTTGGGCCGACGATGGCCGTCACTCCGGGCTGCAGTTCGAGTTCGATCCGGTCGGCAAAAGACTTGAACCCGAATACGTCCAGGCGCTTCAGGTACACCCAGGCACCCCCGATACCAGGAGAATGGCAGCCCAGGGCCGCGGCTGCCAGATCTGCCGGTTCATTCTCTCCCCATTCTACCATAGGCTTCAGGGGGCGGGAAGAGTTCACTCCCTGGCCACAAAAAGGCCCCGCCACCTTGCGGCGGCCGGGCCTGATGATTCGGAGACTGTAGACTCCTGGGGAGTCCTTTCTAGCGGGGCTGGACGATGAACTTGATGGCTGTCCTCTCTTCGCCGTCGATCTGAATCTCCACGAAGGCTGGAATGGCCACGAGGTCGATTCCGTTGGGAGCGACGAAACCCCGGGTGATGGCAATGGCCTTGACCGCTTGGTTGACCGCCCCGGCCCCGACCGCTTGCACCTCGGCCAGTCCCTTCTCGCGCAGGACTGCCGCGAGAGCGCCGGCCACGGACTTGGGCTTCGATTGGGCAGAGACTTTGAGGACTTCCATGCTTCATAGCCTCCTTACGCGGTGTGGAGAAAGAACGGAAGGTGTTTTGTATTGTAGATTGTCGACTAGGGTATTCGCCCCGAACGGGGAGATTCCTGCCCCTCGTCTGAAAATAACATCGACTTCAGGCGATTGGAGGCTGCTCGGCTGTAGTTTTCAAAAGGACCCTCTAGCGAAAATGCGGGCCGACCTGGGGGATCTCCGTTCCCTAACCCCGGGGCACGGTGGCGGCGGCGACGATCGCCCCGGCCGGCAATCCGCTTTCTTCGGACGGGTTATCCACCCGGACCGGTGGCCACCCCTTGGCCCTCTCTTCTCCCGCGACCTCCGGCTTCATCCCGGGCTTGGCGCCGGTCGGCCCCGGCTTCTTACGCCCGCGCCCGCCGGCTTTGCGCTCAACCTTCTCCAGGGCCTTGCGGGCGGCGACCTGCTCGGCCTCTTTCTTGCTGGTCCCCTTACCCCGAGCCAGGACCCGGCCAGCCAGGCAGACCCCGACCGTGAAGACCTTGGCGTGGTCCGGCCCGGCCTCGGTGAGCAATTGGTAGCTGAGACCGTTGGCCTCTCTCTGCATCTTCTCTTGGAGGGCCGTCTTGTAATCCGACGGCTGCCCCCCGGTCCCGGCAGCCTCCAGGGCCGGCCCCAACAATCGCAGGACGAGGTCCTTCGAGGCGGTCAGGCCTCGGTCGAGGTAGACCGCCCCGACCACGGCCTCGAAGGCGTCGGCGAGGAGCGACCGTCGCGTCCGGCCGCCCGAAGCCTCCTCTCCCCGCCCCAGGTACATATGCTCGCCCAGGTTGACCTCGCGGGCCTTCTCGGCCAAAGAGGCCTCGCAGACGACGACCGCTCGGATCCGCGTCAGGTCGCCTTCAGGCAGGTCGCTGAAGCGGCGGTAGAGATAGTCGCTGACGCTGATCTGGAGGACGGCATCGCCCAGAAACTCGAGGCGTTCATTGTCCTCGATCCGGCTGTCCCGTCGTTCGTTGGCGAAGGACGAGTGGGTCAGCGCCTTGAGCAATAGCGGCGGCCGCTTCATGCGGAGGCCGAGCTTCTCTTGAAGTCGGCGGAGGTTCTCGTCAGGAGAGGCGTAATCGGTGGTATCCACGGCCGTAGGCGTAAGCGGCAAGGGCCTCACCCCTTAGTGCTCTCGGCGCTAATATGTTCGTCTTGGGAGTATTTCTTGACGATCAGCGTGGCGTTCTGGCCGCCGAATCCGAAGGAGTTGCTCATCGCCACGCGGACATCGGCCGGTCTGGCTTGGTTCGGGACGTAGTCGAGGTCGCATTCAGGGTCCGGCCTCTCGAGGTTGACCGTCGGCGGGATGAGGCCCTCCTGGATGGCCAGGACACAGGCGATGAACTCGACCGCTCCGGCCGCTCCGAGGAGGTGGCCGGTCATCGACTTGGTTGAACTCACGGCCAGCCGTCTGGGGTGGTCACCGAAGACCCGTTTGATCGCCCGGGTCTCCCCGACGTCGCCCTTGGGGGTCGACGTCCCATGAGCGTTCAGGTAATCGACCTCATCGATTTGAAGACCACTGTCCCGCAAGGCCAGGGCCATTGAGCGCCGGCCGCCGTCCCCCTCCGGGGCCGGCTCGACCATGTGATAGGCGTCGGCGGTCAGGCCGTACCCGACAACTTCCGCCCGGATCCGCGCGCCTCTTGAGAGGGCGTGATCAAGGGTCTCGAGAACGATCATCCCCGCCCCCTCGCCGATGACGAACCCGTCGCGATCGGCGTCGAATGGCCTTGAAGCCCGCTCGGGCTCGTCGTTTCGAGTCGACAGGGCCTTCATGGCCGAAAAACCCCCGACGGCGAGAGGCAGCACGGCCGCCTCGGTCCCGCCGGCGATCATCACCTCGGCCTCTCCACGCTGCAGATAGCGCATGGCCTCGCCGATGGCGTTGGCCCCGGAAGCGCAGGCGGTCTGAATCGTCAGGCACGGCCCCTTGGCCTGCAAAGCGATGGAAATGTGGCCGGCGGCGATGTTCCCGATCATCATCGGCACGAAGAAGGGGCTCATCCGACCGGGGCCTTTTTGGGCCAGGACGGCGAACTGGTCGCCGAGGGTCTCCATGCCGCCGATGCCGCTCCCGAGGATGACCCCGGTGGCTTCGGCTTCATAGGCCTCGGGCGCGAGTCCTGCGTCGGCGACGGCCATCCGCGAAGTGGCCACCGCGAAATGGGTGAAACGGTCCATCCGGCGGGCTTCCTTGCGGTCGATGAAATCGGCGGCCTCGAAGCCCTTGACCTCCCCGGCAATCCGGCAATCAAATCCGGTCGGGTCGAAATGGGTGATCCGGGCAATCCCGGAGCGGCCGTTCCGCAGACCGTCCCAGAAAGCGTCAAGGCCGATGCCCAAGGGGGTGATCGCCCCCATTCCGGTCACCATGACCCTCTTCTTGTCCATAAGTCTCCAAGTCTCCCAACCCGGCTCAGGCGGTCTGGCGATTTTGACCGGCGAGCCCATTAGTTTAAAGAAGCCCCGGGGGATCCGCCCTCGGGACTTCTGGTTGATATCAAGCTGACCTGAAACGTGAGCGACGACGGCTGGTGCCGCCCTTACCGGCGGCCGCCTTCAGGAGGCCGCGTTCTGCTTGATGTAGTCCACCGCGTCGCCGACCGTGACGAGTTTCTCCGCGTCCTCGTCCGGCACTTCGAGGTCGAACTCCTCTTCGAGGGCCATGATCAGCTCCACCAAGTCGAGCGAATCGGCGCCAAGATCATCGATGAATGAGGCATCAAGGGAGACCTCGTCGGCATTGGCCCCCAGCTGATCGACGATGATGGCCTTGACCTTTTCGAAGATTGCGTCCTTGTTAGCCAACGATTCGTACCTCCTCGCTATGGTCTCTCCGGCTGTTTTCCACCCTGTCTCTTAGAGGGACAGGCCACCGTCTACCACGATGGTCTGTCCGGTGACATAGGCCGCGGAAGGGGACACCAGAAAGGCAACCACCTCCGCCACTTCCTCCGGTTTTCCGAATCGGGCTAGGGCGATGCGGTTCAAGAAGGTGGCCCTGGCCTCGGCTGGCAGATCATGGGTCAGGTCGGTCTCGATGAACCCGGGAGCCACGGCGTTGACGGTGATGTCCCGGGAGGCCAATTCGCGAGCGACCGACCGGGTCAATCCAATCACCCCGGCCTTGGCCGCGCTGTAGTTGGCCTGTCCGGGGCTGCCCATCAAGCCGGAAACCGAGGCAACGCTGACGACCCGACCGAACCGCTGCTTCAACATGGGTCTGGCGGCCGCCCGGAGACAATTATAAACGCCCTTCAGGTTCGTGTCGATGACGGTGTCCCAGTCTTCCTCGGAAAGGCGCAGCAGTAGATTGTCCCTCGCAATCCCGGCGTTATTCACCAGGATGTCCAGGCGCCCGTAGGCCGCGACGACCTCCGCCACCAGCTTCCGGGCCTCTTCGGGACGGCTGACGTCGGCCGCGACGGCGAAGGCCTCCCGGCCACCGGCCCTGATCTCCTCGACCACTCGCTCGGCCCCGGTCTTGTCCTTCGAGTAGTTGACCGCCACCCGGGCTCCCTGTTTGGCCAGAGCCAGGGCGACGGCGCGCCCGATGCCCCGAGAAGCCCCTGTGACAAGGGCTGCGCGTTCCTCAAGGAACATCTTAGCAAACCTCCCCCCAATAATCAAGGAGTTTTTCCAAGCTGCTTCCATCCTCGACATTGAGGGTACGGGCCTCGGGCACGATCCGCTTGAGGAACCCGGAAAGGGTTTTCCCCGGTCCGACTTCGACGAAGAGGTTCACCCCATCGTCGACCATCCGCCGGACCGATTCCTCCCAGCGGACCGGTCGCGACACCTGGTCGATCAAGCAACGCTTAATGTCCTCGGGCTGGCGCACATAGTCGGCCGAAACGTTGGCCACCACGGGGATGACCGCTTCCTTCAGTTCCACTTGCTCCAGGTCTTCGGCCAGACGCTCCCCGGCCGGACGAAGCAGCCGGCAGTGGAAGGGAGCGCTTACAGCCAGCCTGACAACACGGGTCGCGCCCAGTTCCTTGGCCATCGCCACGGCCCTGTCGACGGCCGCCGTCTCCCCGGCGATGACCACCTGTCCGGGGCAGTTGTAGTTGGCCGGTTCGACCACACCGGTGGCCGAGGCCTCGCGGCAAGCCTGTTCGACCTCGGCCCGTCCCAGACCGAGGATGGCGGCCATCGTCCCCCGTCCTTCCGGGACCGCTTCCTGCATGTACCGCCCGCGTCTCTGGACCAGCCGGACGGCGTCGCCCAGGTCCAGGGAATCGGCCGCCACCAGCGCTCCATATTCGCCGAGGGACAGCCCGGCGGCGGCCTCTGGGGTGACTCCCTGTTCCACGAGGACGGCCAGACAAGCCGCCGAGACGGCGAGGATGGCCGGCTGCGTGTTGACGGTCTGCTTGAGGGCCTCCTCGGGGCCTTCGAAGCAGACTTTGGCCAGGTCCATCCCCAGGCTATCGTTGACCTCCTCGAAGACGGCCCGAGCGCTGGGATATCGCTCGCAAAGCTCCTTACCCATGCCTACGTACTGGGCCCCTTGCCCTGGAAAGATGAAACCCGCTCCCATCGAACCGTGGAACCTCCGGATGGTGTGACGTGGACTGGGTCGCGTCGGCGGCCGTTGCGCCTTGCCCGGCGGTCAGGCCCGCGGGGCCAGGCCGCCCAGCCCGTAGAAGACGACGGCCAGTGTCCCCGGGCCGACGTTGGCCCCGATGACCGGCCCGATAAAGTTGATCGTCGCCTCGTCCACCTCGAAGACGCCCTTAATCGCCTCGAGGAGCCGGTCGGCGTGGTCTCGGCAGTTGGCATGGACGATGGCCACCCGGACCTGCTTCTCCGGACCCATCTTCTCCTGGATCAACTCGACCAGGCGGGGGATGACTCGCCCCTGACCGCGCACCTTCTCGTAGGGGGCGACCACCCCGTCTTCAAGCCACAGGATGGGCTTGATATTGAGGAGTGAGCCGAGCAGGGCGGCCGCCTTGCCGATCCGGCCGTTGCGCCGGAGGTACTCCAGCGTGTCCACGGAGAAGAAGACGTGGACCTCCTTGGCCTTCCGCTCGATCAAGGCCATCACCTGGTCCTTCGACCAGCCGGCCCGAACCGCCCGGGCCGCCTCGACGACGGTCACCCCGAGGGACATCGACGCCCCTCTTGTGTCGACGACCTCGATGTCCACCCCCTCAACCATCCCTTTGGCCAGGAGGGCCGATTGACACGTCCCGGAGAGGTGCGACGAGAGGTGAATGGAGATGATCGTGTCGGCCTCGTTCTTGAGGGCGCTGTAAACGGCGATAAAGTCGGCCGGTGAAGGCTGCGATGTCTTCGGGTGATGCGGAGAGGCGACCAGCTTCGGGTAAAACTCCTTGGCTTTGAGCTCGACGCCGTCGAGGAAGCCTTCGGTCCCGAAGAAGACGGTCAGGGGAACGACCGTCAGCCCCAGGTCGCGAGCGACCTCTTCAGGGATGTCCGCCGTGCTGTCGGTGACGATCTTGATCCGGGCCACCTAACATCCCTCCCATGTGATCTCGGGTGGACCTAAAGGGACCAACGCAAGGCCGCCGCGGCCCAGGTCAACCCAGCCCCGAAGGCCACCAGGACGACCACGTCGCCGCGCTTGATGCGGCTCTCCCTAACCGCTTCATGCAAGGCTGTCGGGATCGAAGCCGCCGACATATTGCCGTAGTCGGCGATGTTGATGATCACTTTGTCCTCGGGCAGACCGAGCCGTCTCGCCGCGGCGTCGATGATCCTCCGGTTGGCCTGGTGGGGGACGAAGAAATCGACCTCCGACCGGGTCAGGCCGGCCTTGGCGATGGCCGCGTCGGCCGCTTCCCCGACTGCCTTGACGGCGAAACGGAAGACCTCGTTGCCGTTCATCTTGATGAAGTGCAGGCGCTCCTCGATCGTCTTGGGGTTGGCCGGCAGACGAGACCCGCCGGCGGGTAGGATCAAGAGGTCGCTGCCCGAACCGTCGGCCCCGAGGACCGTCGAAAGAATGCCTTCGCCCTTGCCCACCGGTTTCAGGACCGCCGCCCCGGCCCCGTCGCCGAACAGGATGCAGGTCCCCCGGTCCGTGTAGTCGGTGATCCGCGACAGTGTATCCGCCCCCACGACCAAGACGGTCTCGTCGGCCCCCGAGGCCACGAGCTGGCTTCCGACCGAGAGGGCGTAGAGGAAACCGGTGCAGCCCACCGAGAGGTCGAAGGCGGCCGCCCGGGTGGCTCCGAGCCGGGCTTGAAGGAGGCAAGCCGTGGCCGGGAAGATGGTATCGGGAGTGACCGTGGCCACGATGATCAGGTCCAGATCGGCGCCGTTGACACCGGCTTCCGCGAGGGCCTCGACGGCCGCCTGATAAGCCAGGTCGGAGGTGGCCGTTTCGGGACGGGCGATGTGTCGCTGACTGATCCCGGTGCGTTCTTTGATCCATTCGTCCGAGGTCTCGACGATCTTCTCGAGGTCGTTGTTGGTCAGGATGTCTTCTCCGGCCGCCACTCCGAGGCCGGCGATACCCACGGATCTGAGGGAATTAGGCATCAGCAGATCTACCCCACGAAGCCATGGCTCGTTCCATCTCGGCCAAGGCCCCTGTACGTGCAAACTCGGCGGCGACGCGGACCCCGTTCTCGATGGCCCGGGCGCCGGAACTTCCATGGCACTTGATGAACGCTCCGCTGACCCCCAGGAACGGAGCCCCGCCATACTCCGCATAGTCAAGTCTCTTCTTCACTCGGGCGAAGGCCGGCTTGAGGGCGGCGGCGGCAAGCTTCCGCACGCCGCCGCGGGTGATCTCTTCTTTGATCATCCCGAGCAACCCCTGGACGATACCCTCGGCCGTCTTGATGATGGCATTGCCGACAAAGCCGTCGCAGACGATGACGTCGACCCGGCCGTTCAGGATCTCCCGGGCCTCGACGTTGCCGACGAAGTTGATCGGCGCCTCCTTAAGGAGGGCGAAAGCCTCTTTGGTGAGGATCGACCCCTTGTTCTCCTCGAGGCCGACGTTGATCAGCCCGACCCCGGGCTTCTCCCGCCCGAGCACGCGCTCGGCGTAGATGCTTCCCATCAGGGCGTAAGTCAGCAGGTTCGACGGGCTGCAGTCGACGTTGGCCCCCACGTCCAGGAGGACGGTGCCCCGGCCATCGATGGTGTTGACCACGGTTGCCAGGGCCGGTCGCTCGACCCCCTTGATCCTCCCCACCGTCAGCAGAGCCGAGGCCATGAAGGCCCCGGTGCTGCCGGCCGACACGAAGGCGTCGGCCCGCCCCTCCTTGATCAACCTCGTCCCGACGTTGATCGAGGAGTCCTTCTTCCGCCGGATCGCCTGGACGGGAGGTTCATCAGTCCCGATGACCTCGCTGGCCGGCACCTGGCTGACTCTGGCGCGGCCGCCGGCGGCGGCCAACTCCAGGTCGATGTCCTCCGGCCGGCCGACCAGGATGATCTCGAGGTCGTCCCGAGCGGTCGCGGCGGCCAGGGCCCCCTTGACGATTTCGGAGGGCGCCTTGTCGCCCCCCATGGCGTCCACTGCCACGCGGGTCATCGCTCAGCACCTCCCCGGCGCTCCAACGGCCGATCCCCGGCCGACTTAGGTTCGACGGCAAAGACGACGAACTTACCGCGGAACACCGGTTCCTGGCCGACCCTGGTCTGGACCAGGACGACGAACTTCTTGCCCTTCTTCCTCAGGACTTCGGCCTTGGCCACGAGCTTCTCCCCGACCTGCACGGGGCGCTTGAACTTGATGTTGGCCAGCCCGGTCAGGACGATGTCGGCATCGATCAGGGCGATGGCCAGCGAGTCGGCCTGGGCGAAGATGAAGTGGCCCCGGACGATCCGGGTCTTCTCGAAGACCATGTCCTCGGTGGTCTCGAGGATGGAGATCCCATTCTGCCCGAGGGAGATATCGATCAGTTCACCGACGATCTCCTTCGACCCGAGGGACTTGACCTGCCCGTAGGTCCTGGCGGCGACTTCCTTCATCCGCTCGCGGAGTTCCGGGACGCCCAGGGCCAACCGGTCCAACCGGATGGTTTGGACGCTGACCCCGAACAGCTCGGCCAATTCCACATCAGTCAGGAAAGGATTCTCATGGATCTTGTCGGTCAGCAGCGCATATCGATCCTGCTTGCCGAAGCCCCTCCGCATTCCCCTTCCCCCCGGCCGCAAGGCGTTTAGTAGAGTATTGAATACCTCATCCTAAGAGTTACTGCTATTATATAGCAGAACTAGTAACGGCGCAAGCCAGAAATCGCCTAGAGGGCCCCCCGAAAGAAGCACAAAAGGGCTGCTAAAAGCAGCCCTTTCCGGAGTCCGTCAGATCCGACCGGGACCTGGCCGGGCCCGCCCACCACCCGATGGGAAGCACCCGAGGGCCCCTATTTGACTTCGATTACCTCACGGTCGCGATAATACCCGCAGTGGGGACAGACCCGGTGCGGCAGCTTCGGCTTGTGGCACTGGGGGCATTCCACCATGCCGGGCACGGTCAACTTCCAGTTGGCCCGCCTTGTCGCCTGCCTAGCGTGGGAAGTCCTTCTTTTCGGGACGGCCATCGGTTCCACCCCCTCGGGCGTCTGAGTTGTCCACCTTGAGCTCCTTGAATAAGTCAGCCAACCCGGCGAGGCGTGCATCGACCTCAGGCCGGCACTCGCATGGCCCTTCGTTGAGATCCTTGCCGCAGGTCGGGCATAACCCCCGACAGTCGGGGCGGCACAAGGGCTTCATCGGCAGGGCCAGGAGCAGCTGCTGCCTGACCTCGTCGGCGAGATCGATCTCGTCCCCCTGATACTGGACGACGTCGTCGGCCTCGTCATTGTCGGCCCCCGGCCGGCCCGGCCGCTCGGCCACGTACTGCACCTGGAACGGGGCCTCGACCGGCTGGACCAAGGGCTTCGAGCAACGGCTGCAGAGGAGCTCGGCGCGGGCCTTGACCCGGCCGCGGACATGGACCGCCGAGCCGGTGTTGTAGGCCTCGCCGCGGACCTCGACTGGCCCATCGATGGCCACCGAACCCGCTTCCCCTTCGAGGGCCGGAAACGGCTCTTCGAAGAAGAACGATACTTTGTCCCCGGTCTGTTCTCCGAGCCGAGAGACGTCAATCCGCATCCTGTCCACCTCACAAGGGACCGATGTACATTATATCCAGCGACACCCGGGCTGTCAACGCGACCCCGGTCGGGCGGTCACGGCGATTCCGGGCCGAACAGCTCCCGGGCGGCCTGGGCAAAGTCATCGACGGCGACGACCCTCATCCCACCGGCGGCCGACAGGGCCAGATCGGCCTCGGACCGCGGGACGATGAAGAGCTTGGCGCCGGCCCTTCGGGCGGCGATGGCTTTCTGGCGGACCCCGCCGACGGCGGCGACGCGACCGTCCGGCAAGAGCATCCCCGACCCGGCGACGATGACCCCGCCCGCCGGCGGCGTCCCCTCTGCCTGCCTGACGATCTCCAGGGCGAACATGATCCCGGCCGACGGACCGCCGATCTCACCAACGTCGAATCCCACCGGCGGCAGCCGGCGCTGCAGGTAGCCCGCCGCGACGAGTTCGGCCACTTGCTGACTCTCGGTCATCTGGCGGGAGGCGTTTCGCATGTAGTCTTCCTCGGATTGTCCTGGCGGGATGAGGCTGCGACGCGGGACCAGATCCCATCCCGGTTCGAAGGCCGCGATCATGATGGCTAGCGGTGTCGCCCGGTCGGCCCGGATGGTGACCATCACCAGCCGGCCCTCGGCCGCCGTAGGGCCGCCGGTGACGGTGACCATCGCGGCGAGGTCCTTGGCCGGCCCGGGTTTCAGAACGTAAAGGCCCGTCGGCATAGTCACGACGACGAGCCCGAAGACCAGGATGAGGACGATCGAAACCAGCCGCCGGCGGAACAACGGGGCCTTACCGCCCGGCATCGTCAGACGGGGCGACCCTTCTGTTGGTTCGGTTGGCGAGCCCTGGTTCCCAGGCGTTCTCGGCCGTTGCGGACGGCCTCCATCACCTTTTGCAGCTCACCGTCGAAACGGGCCAGGACGTCGGCGGCGTATGCCTCGGCGCCGTCCTTCAGTTCGGTCGCGCGGCGCTGGGCCTCGGCCATGATCTCGGTCGCCCTGGCCTGGGCCAGCCTGGTCACCTCGTCCTGGGAAGTCAATTGTCCGGCCCGGGCCTGGGCGTCGAGGACCGTCTTCTCCGCCACGCCCCGGGCGTCGGCCAGGATCTTGTCCCGGTCCCTGATGATCCACTGCGACTTCTGCATCTCGTCGGGAAAGATCCGGCGGAGGTGATCCAGGGCATCGAGGATCAAGTCTTCCCGGACCATCACGAAATCAGTCAGGGGTACCCGCTTGGCCTCAGTCAGGCCCGCCTCCAGCGCGTCGAGGAGGGTCTCGAACTCAGTCTTGTGTTCACCGGATTTCATCGGCTTGCCCGCTCCCGCAGTCTCTCCCTCAATCTATCCTCGACCTCCGATGGCACCAGGCCGTTGATGCACCCGCCAAAGCGAGCCACTTCTTTGAGGATGCTCGAACTCAGGTAGGAATACTCGACCCGGCTCATCAGGAACATCGTCTCGATCTTCTCATCGAGCTTGCGGTTCATCATCGCCATCCGGAACTCGTATTCGTAATCCGACACCGCTCGGAGGCCCTTGAGGATGACCGTCGCCCCGCGCTCCCGGCAGTAGTCCAGGAGCAGCCCGTCGAAGGATTCGACCACGACGTTGGAGAGGTCCCGAGTGCCCCTTTGGATCATCTCAAGTCTTTCCTCCAAGGTGAACAACGGGTCCTTGCCGGTGTTGTGAAAGACCGTCACGTAGAGCCGGTCAAAGATGGCCGCTCCCCGCTCGATGATGTCCAGGTGCCCGTTGGTGACCGGGTCAAAGCTGCCTGGGCAGACTGCCGTATGCACCGAAGTTACCTCTTTTCCTGGCCGGTTGGGTCGTCGGACGAGGCCAAGCCGGGCGAAGCGGAACCCTCTTCTTTCCCGACTCGCCGGAGGTAGGTCAAGGAGGTCGATCCATACCGGCCTTCGCCGGCCTCGAGCAAGCCCGGCGGCAGCCGGCCGACCGCCTCGTTTTGGCTGTGCTGGATGACGATGATGCCGCCCGGTGCCAGGAGGGCCGGTTGATCGGCCAATCGCTCGAGGGTGTCCTGGACCAACCCGTGATCGTACGGGGGATCCAGGAAGATGACGTCAAAACGCCGCCCCTGACGGGCCAGCCACGGGAGGGCATGCTCGACCCGGCCTCTGAAGACCATTCCCGAAGCGGCCAGGCCGGTCAGCTCCAGGTTGGCTTGGATCAACCGCTGGCAACGCGGATCGTCTTCGGCCATCACCGCTTGACTGGCGCCGCGGCTGAGGGCCTCGATGCCCACCGCCCCGGTGCCGGCGAAGAGATCCAACCAAGCGCGATCGACCACGTATTCTCGAAGGACGTTGAAGAGGGCCCCGCGGACGAGATCGGAGGTCGGCCGGGGATCCGAACCGGGGAGTGATTTGAGTCGGTGTCCTTTGGCCATGCCGGCGATCACGCGCACGTCACGTTCGCCCCCCGGCGGCGCAGAAGTCCCACCTTTCCATAAGATTCCTAGGTGGGCGGTGCATAATGCCGTTCACTGGCAATCATAATACCGACTGAGAAAGTTCGGTTTCAAACCTCCCCATTGGCTCTTCCTCCGGTTTCTCCTCTCCCAACTTGGCTGCGAGCGATCGCAGCCCTTTTTTTGGCACTTCGGCGCAGGTTGGCAAAATCCTCCCCGAGAACCGGCCGGCGGACCTTCGCCCCGCCCGCCCACCGGGACCGCATAGTGACGCCGCCCGGCGCAGAGACTAGCCCCAATGAGCTGGGGAACGAGGGATTCAATGCGAACTTCAGGTTCTCCGCGGCACCATCGTGACGTCCGCACCGATCTGGCCATCGAGACCCACGACTACCTGACCAGTGGCGGGCGACAAGCCGTCCCCGGGGTCGACACCGAGGAATACGAAGAAGACGGCGTGGTCGTCACCCGGGTCCGGATCAGGACCCCGCAAGGGGCCCAGGAAATGGGCAAGGCCATCGGCAACTACGTCACCATCCAGGCGACCGCCCTCCGGAAGCGGAACCGGGACCTTCAGGAGAAGGTCGGCAGCATCTTCGGCGAGGAGGTCGCCCGCCTCCTCCGGCTGCGGCCGGGTGACTCGGTCTTCATCGTCGGCCTCGGGAACTGGAACGCTACCCCCGATGCCCTTGGCCCCAGGGTCGTCAACCAGGTCCTGGTCACCAGGCACCTGCTGGACTTCGTCCCGGGGGACCTACGTGGCCAGCTTCGGTCGGTCAGCGCCTTGGCCCCCGGGGTCCTTGGGATCACCGGCATTGAGACCGGGGACATCATCCGCGGCATCGTCGACCGGCTGAGACCCGATGTGGTCATCGCCGTCGACGCTCTGGCCGCCCGCAAGTTGGACCGGATCCTGACCACCGTCCAGATTGCCGACTCGGGGATCCAGCCGGGCTCCGGGGTGGGCAACAGGCGGGTCGCCATCACCTCGGAGACGCTCGGCTGTCGAACGGTGGCCGTCGGCGTGCCCACCGTGGTCCACGCGATGACCATCGCCAATGACACCATCGACATCCTCATCGACCAACTCAAGGACGAGAGGCAATTCTATGAGATGCTCGACGAGATGGGCGAGCCGGACAAGGAGGCGGTCATCCGTGAGGTCCTGACGCCGGCCTTTGGCGACCTGATGGTTACCCCCAAGGAGATCGACGTCTACGTCGAAGACCTGGCCAAGATCGTCGCCGGGGGGCTGAACGCGGCCCTCCACGAGGGGATCGCCCGCGACGAGATCATGCGCTATCTGAGTTAGCCAAAGGGTCCGCCGAAGACCCGCCGATCCGGTGGTCAAGAACTGATGACCAGCAGAAGAGCGGACTCGTTCGAGTCCGCTCTATCTTGCCATGCCTTCTTCGTTACCGGGTGGTCGTGCCACCACCGGTCGTCCCCCTACCGGACAACGACCTCTCGGCCAGCTCAATCATTCTCCTGACCATTTGGCCGCCAACCGCCCCGCACTGGCGGGCCGGCAGGTCGCCCCAGTAACCACCCTGGATCTGTTGATCGATGCCGAGTTCTCTGGCCACCTCATACTTGAAGTTGTCCAGCGCCTGCTCGGCACCACGAACGAGGGCCCTGTTCGATGATTGTCCTTCAGCCATGCGCTCACCTCCTTATCCATGCTAGCTTTAGTATCGGGTGGAGAAACGCGCTTCATGCAGGTAGGTTGTGGTAGCGTAGAGCTGCCGTTGGAGTCTTTTTCGCCGCCGCGCGAACGGCGACCGTCGCCGGGACAGGAAAACGCCGCCGAGGCCGCCAGAATCGACCTACGATAATCAATCGTAGCTGCGATTATTGTGGCCGGTCGGCGACGCGATAGGCCGTGATGGCCGATACCCAGGTGGCCGCCTGGTCGCCCCGCAAGGGGTCACCCCACCAGCCCGACCGCCAGGCGCCCACGGAAGGCTCGGACGACCTCGTTGCGGAGAAGTCGGTGCTCCCCCCGGGCTAGACCCGGGTCGTCGGCCAGCAACGCTTGAGCCTCGTCTCGGGCCTCCAGCAGCAGTTGGGCATCGCGGAGGAGGTCGGCGGCGACCAGGTCGGGCAGGCCGTGTTGTCTGGTCCCGAAGAACTCACCCGGCCCTCTCAGCCGGAGGTCCTCCTCGGCCAGGGCGAAGCCATCGGCAGCCGCGGCGACGGCTTCGAGGCGGGCCCGTCCCTCCTCGGTCTTCGGGTGGCCGATGAGCACGCAATAGGATTGGGTGGCGCCGCGGCCCACCCGGCCGCGCAACTGGTGCAACTGGGCCAGACCGAACTGGTCGGCCCCCTCGATCACCATCAAGCTGGCCTCGGGCACGTCGATCCCGACTTCGATGACGGTCGTCGCCACCAGCGCCTGGACCTCCCCCGAGCGGAAAGACGCCATGACCTGCTCTCTGGCGGTTGCCGGGAGCCTCCCGTGGATCAGGCCGACGGCCACGTCCGGCCAGGCCGCCCGAAGCTCGGTCGCCAGCCTGGTGGCCGCCTTCGCCTGGCGTTCTTCCGATTCCTCGATCAGGGGGCAGACGATAAAGACCCGTCGTCCTGCCCTCAACTGGTCGTGAACCCAGGCGTAGACCTCATCGCGACGGGCCGGGGGGACGACCCGGGTGACCACCGGTCTCCGGCCGGGCGGCAGTTCGTCGATAACCGTCAGGTCCAGATCGCCGTAAAGGGTCAGCGCCAGAGTCCGCGGGATCGGCGTGGCCGTCATCACCAGGACGTCCGGAGACGCCCCCTTGGCCTGCAACCGCGCCCGCTGGGCGACGCCGAAGCGGTGTTGCTCATCGATGACCACCAGACCCAAGCGGGCAAAGGCGACGTCCGCCTCGAGCAGGGCGTGGGTTCCGACGACCGCCTTGCCCCGCCCGTCGGCCAAGTCCCTGAGGACGGCCTCCCGCTCAGCCGGCGGCGTACCTCCGGTCAGGAAGGCCGGGGCCAGACCGATCGGGCCGAGGATGGTGCCGAGGTGTCGCCAATGCTGCTCGGCCAGGATCTCCGTGGGCGCGAGAAGGGCTGATTGGTAACCGCCCTCGGCCGCCTTGACCATGGCCGCCGCGGCGACCACGGTCTTACCCGAACCGACGTCGCCCTGCAGGAGGCGGTTCATCTGGCGGGGGGCCTCCATATCCGCGGAGACCTGGGCCAATGCCCGCCCCTGGGCGCCGGTCAGGGTGAAGGGCAGGCCCCCCAGGAAGGCCTGGACCAAGGGTCCATCGGGGCGGTGTCGAACCCCGTCCGCCCTGGCCGCCCGGGCCACCTTGACCGTCGCCAGGCCGACCTGCATGGTGAATAGCTCATCGAAGGCCAGACGGCGCCTGGCCGTCTCGGCTTCCCCCTGGGCCTCCGGGAAGTGCCCGTGCCGCAAGGCCCAGGCCAGGTCGGGAAGGTTCCGGCGCCGCCGAACGGAGGCCGGCACGAAGTCCGGAAGGTCCGCCGATAGGGGTTCCAGGGCCTTATGAACCAGTCGGCGGAGCACCCGAGCCGACAGCCCCCCGACCGCCCGGTGGACGGGGACGATCCGGCCGAAGTGGATCGGGTCTGACTCATCCTCGACCGGCTCCCACTCGGGACGCGACAGGTGCAACCCCCGTTCGGCGCGGCAAAGACCATAGACGAGGAAGCCCGCCCCGGCCGGGAATGACTTCAGCAGGTACGGTTGGTTCCACAGGCGGACCTGGATCGCCCCGGTGGCGTCGGTCAAGGTGACCCGGGTGAGGGTCAGGCCCCTGCGGACATAATCGTTACGGGCGGCCGCCACCGTCCCCTTGACCGTGGCCCACTCCCCGGGCTCGAGCGAGCGGATCGGCCGGAAGGAGGTCCGGTCCTCGAAGCGGTAGGGGAGGTGGCGCAGAAGGTCGCCGATGGTCGATAGGCCGGCCTTTTCAAGGGCCACCCGTCGGGCCTCGCCGATGCCCTTCAGATCGGTTAACGGTCGGTCGAGCAAGAGAGACCCCTCCGAGGCGAAGGGAGCCCCGCGGTGCGGCGCTCCCCAAGGTTTGCGGGCCGGGCTTGTGACTTACTCCACCGACATCAGATAGTAGTACAATGGCTGACCCCCGTGGTGCATCTCGATCTCCCGGTCCGGGTAGACCGACCGGAGGCGGGTGGCGGCCGCCTCGGCCCGTTCGACCGAGACATCCGACCCGTAGAAGATGGTGATCACTTCGTCGTTCTCGTCAACGAGTCTCTCGGCCAACTGGACCAGGACCTCGTCGAAATCCTTGCCGACGGCCCTGATCTTGTCGTCACCGATGCCGATGATGTCGCCTTCGTTGATGGTCACGCCGTCATAGGTCGTGCTTCGGACGGCATACGTGACTTCCCCGGTCTTGACCCGGCCCAGGGCGGCCTTCATCCGCTCGGTGTTGGCGGTCAGTTCCTGGCCGGGGGTCATGGCCAGGAGGGCGGCCACACCCTGGGGGATGCTCTTGGTCGGGATGATGTGAACGTCCTTGTCGCTCAGTTGCTTGGCCTGTTCGGCCGCCATGATGATATTGCCGTTATTGGGCAGGATCAAGACCCGCCTGGCCTGGACCCGGTCAAGGGCCCTGACGATCTCCTCGGTGCTCGGGTTCATCGTCTGACCGCCGTCGACGATCTCGTCCACGCCGAGGCTCCTCAGGATCTTCTCGAGCCCGTCGCCCACGGCGACGGAGACGATGGCCACGTCCTTCTGCTCGGTCGGCAGAGGTCCCGGCAACGGCGGCTGGCCGTGGTCGACCGGCGCACCCTCGGCCGCCTCGGCCAGCCCTTCGTACTGTGCCTTCATATTCTCCACGGTGACCTCGGCCAACTGGCCGTATTTCAGGCAACAGCCGATGACCCGGTCCGGCGTGTTGGTGTGGACGTGGACCTTGAGGACCCGGTCCGAGCCCACGACCAGCAGGGAATCGCCGAACTCGCCCAGGATTCCGCGGATCTCGTCGGCCGGCAGGTCCCGACCGCTGATCAAGAGCTGAGTGTCGTAGATGAACTTGATGTCGCCGAGGTCTTCGGAGACCTTGAACCCCGGGACCTTCTTGATCGCCGCCGTCCCCACCGCCGCCGGGTCTTCCAGGGCCCGCAGGGCTCCCGACATGAGGACGCAGAAACCCTTGCCCCCGGCGTCGACCACCCCCGCCTGCTTGAGCACGGGCAACATCTCGGGAGTCCGTTCGAGGACCCGCTCCGCCTGGTTCAAGGCCTCACGCAGGACGGTCAGGCAATCGGCCCCGGCCCGGGCGGCGTGGATGGCCGCCTTGGCGTACTCGCGGGCGACCGTCAGGATGGTCCCCTCGACCGGCTTCATGACCGCCTTGTAGGCGGTGTCCACCGCCTCCTGACAGGCCCAGGCCAACTCGGTCGGGCTGACCCGGTCCTTGCCGGACATCCCGCGCGCCAGTCCGCGAAAGATCTGTGACAGGATGACGCCGGAATTGCCGCGGGCACCCATCAATGATCCGAAGGACACGGCCTCGGCGACCTCCGACAGCTGGTCGCTCTTGACCCCGCTCATATGTTTGACGGCCGAGCGGACAGTCAGGGACATGTTCGTCCCGGTGTCCCCGTCCGGCACTGGGAAGACGTTGAGGGCGTCGACCTCGGCTCTGTTCTGTTCAAGGTAGTCGGCGGCGGCCGCGATCATCGCACGGAAGCCAGACCCGCCGAGGTGCTCGAAACTCAAACCCGGGTCCTCCTCACTTGGCGTTGGCGACGTTGACCCCTTGGACGGTGATGTTGACTTGGGCCACGTTCAGCCCGACGGTGCTCTCCAGGGTGTATTTGACCTTGTCCCGGACGTTCCGGGCGACCTCGGAGATCCTCGTCCCGTACCCGACCACCATATTGAGGTTGACGACGACGCTTTCCTGGTCGACGATGACGTCGACCCCCTTGGAGAGGTTCTCCCGCCCCAAAAGCTCGGCGATGCCGTCCTTGAGGCGGCGGGCCGACATGCCGACGATGCCGTAGCATTCAGTCGCCGCAACGCCGGCGATGGTCGCGATGACCTCGTCGGTGATGGCTATTCGGCCGAATTCAGTGGTGATTTCTTTCCCCATGGGTCTGCCCTCCCGGGCCGCGTCTTGCCGCTCTTACCGCTCTTGCCGCTTGAGCCGGCAACACTGTTTCTCTGCCGGGGTCTATTTTTCCTGCCTTGCCTGGCGCGGATACCGCCGCTTGACGACCAGCAAAGGCTTGTCCCACGTAGCGCCGGGGGATTTTGTTAAGACTTGGTCATCGCTTTTGGTAATAAAACAGGGCGGTTCTCAGCGAGCCGCCCTGGCGCGCGACCGGTCACCGGCGTTGGTCATTTCCGGCCGAAGACCCTCAGGACGAGCCGGACGACCGGCGCCAAACCACGCGGAACCTTCAAGACATAGAATCTCAAGAGACTCCCTCCTGTCACCGCATCCACGTCCCACTAACCTTGAAAGACGTACCACCCGAGCCAAGCCAGGGCCACCCCACAAAGAACGATCCAGAACCAGGCCGGCAAAGAGGCCAAGATCAAGACCCCGCCGAGGAAGAGTAGGATGCCTCCGAGGATCCTCGACCGCCGGTCACGCGAACCTGCCCAGCGCATGCGATCCAACCCCTCGCCCTCATCTTGCCGTATATGATATTCGGTCGCCCCAGAGAGGTTCGCCCGGTTTCCCGGAACGGCGACGCCCAAGGAAGTTGACAGAATAAGCCCCCGGCGGGCCGGGGGCTCTGCGAGTCATGGATATTGGCCGTCCGCCAAAGGTCGCCTCGTCAAGAGGCCGTCCGGGCGGCATCGGCTCGCTCACGGATTTGGGCCATCGCCGCCAGTGGGTCGGCCGCGCCGAAGATGGCCGAGCCGGCGACCAACACCTCGGCGCCGGCGGCGGCCGCCCGGGCCACGGTCTCGGCATTGATCCCCCCGTCGATCTCGACGGCGAAGCCGTGCGGCCGGCCCGCCAGGGACCTGACTTTCGGCAGGACGTCGGCGATGAAGCCCTGCCCTCCGAAGCCCGGATTGACCGACATCACCAGGACCAGGTCGACCTCGGACAGGTAAGGCTCGGCGGCCTCCAAGGGGGTCGGCGGGTTGACCGATACCCCCGGACGAACCCCCAGTTCGCGGATATGCCGGATCACCGCCAGCGGGTCGTCGGCGGCCTCGACGTGGACGGTCAAATAGTCGGCGCCGGCCTTGGCGAAGGGTTCGACGAAGTCCCCGGGGTGTTCGATCATCAGATGAACGTCCAGCGGCAGACGGGTCACCCGGCGGACCGCCTTGACCAGCGCCGGACCGAAGGTCAGGTTGGGGACGAAGTGCCCGTCCATGACGTCGACGTGGATCCAGTCGGCCCCGCCCCGTTCGACCATGGCCACTTCCTCGGCCAACCGGGCGAAATCGGCCGACAGGAGCGAGGGGGCGATCTTGACGGGCATCGATGGCGACCTCCCAAAGAGCTCTGCTGAGGCGGGGCCCTCAGTACCGCTCAGTACCGGTTGCGCTCGGCCTCCCGGGCCTCGCTCAGGAACTCAAGGTAGTGCTGATAGCGCTGACCGTCGATCCGGCCCTCGGCGACGGCCTCTTTGACGGCGCACCCAGGCTCCCGGTCGTGGAGACAACCGTCGAACCGGCAGTACCCCTCGCACGGGCGGAACTCCGGGAAGAGATCGGCCAGCCCGCGCACGGGCAGCCCCTCAAGCTCAACCTGAGTGAACCCCGGCGTATCGGCGACCAGGCCTCCCCAGGCCCGCAAGAGCCTGACATTCCGAGTCGTGTGCGTACCCCGCCCGACCTTGCGGCTCAGTTCGCCGGTGGACAGGCCGGCCCCGGGGATGAGCGCGTTCAGCAGGGTCGACTTGCCAACCCCGCTCTGCCCGGCCAGGACCGTCGTCCGGCCGGCGAAGGTCTCCCTCAGGGTCTCCAGGTTGACCGACCATTTGGCGCTGGTCGGGATGATCCTATAGCCGGAACCTTCATAGTAACGGACGGCCTCGGCGATCTCCTCCTCGCTCAGGAGGTCGCACTTGTTCAGGCACAGGATGATGCCCAGGCCCTTCCGCTCGACCATGACCAGGAAGCGATCGACGAGGGCGAGGTTCTTGTCCGGGTCCCGCAAAGTGAAGACGATGGCCGCCTGATCGACGTTGGCCACCGGCGGTTTCCTGAGTTCGGTCGTCCGGGGCACGATCGTCTCGATGTAGCCGGCCCCCGG
>DASXUT010000152.1 GCA_036504675.1 Bacillota bacterium
TCTACCGCAATGACCAGCCGGCCGGCCTCGCCGACGTGGCTTACTTCGATGAAGTGCAGGTGGTCCTGGACGCGGTCGGCCGGGTGACCTTTTTGGATGCCCACATGGTCTCGGTCGAGGGAGTGTTCAAGTCCCTCGATCTCTCCACCCTGAGAGTCCAGTATGACCTGACCACGGGCAACGGTCCCGACGGCTCGCCCACCACGGAGACTCGTTCGATTACCGTCTTGCCCGAAGCGGCCGTCTTCCGCAACGGCAAGGCCGTCGGGCTGTCGGCCTTGCGGCCCGATGACCGGTTTGTGGCCATCCTGAAGGTCATCGACGGCTCGAACCGCGCCAGGGCGGTCGACGCCACCGGGACCTCGGTGGCCGGGGCCTTCGACGGCTATGATGTGACCAAGAGAGTCCTGACGATGACCGCCGGTGGATCGACGCCGCCTGAAACGCACCAGTATCAAGTGGCGTCTGGGGCGGCCATCTTCCTCGACGGGCAGCGGGCTGGAATGACGGACCTGCGCCCGGGGGACTCGATCGAACTGGCCCTGGACCCACAGGGCGGCCAGGCCATCTTCGTCAACGCGGAAAGGCCCAGGTGATCGGGATGAAACGGCGATCATCGACCACGATAGTAGCCCTCTGCTTGGCCGTGACTTTCAGCCTGGGCGGGCCGTCGCCGTCGGTCCTGGCCTCATCGCCGGTTGCGGCCGCCACGCCCTCGCGGCCCCTCACCGCGCAGTTGCGGCAGGCCATCGTCAAGGCCACGGTCGCGGGCCGCTCCACCCTCAAGATCATGGTCGTCCCCCAGGACGGGCAGGCGGGGTCAGTCGCCCGAGACATCGCCAGGCTTGGCGGAATCCTCCTCGACGCTTCAGCCAACGGTGAGTACCTGGCCTTCTCAGTCCCCGTCGACCACCTTGTCCGGGTCGCCTCACTGACCGGCATCCGCGGTCTCAGCCCGGACACGGGAGTCTCACTTGGCGACTACAAAGCGGCGGAGACGGCCGTCGCCGCCGGCCTGGACCCGACCTCCGTCCGTCAGAGCCTCGGGGACGACTCCGCCGCCATCAAGGCCGCCGAGTTCAACAGCCGGACCGGTGTCGACGGCCGCGGGGTGACCGTCGCCATCATCGACACCGGAATTGACCCGGCCCATCCCGACCTGGCGATGACCTCGACCTGGCAGCAGAAGATCGTCGACTGGCAGGACTTTACCGGTGAGGGCGACGTCAACACGACCAGCTACGCCTCGGCCAGCCGCGGCGTCATCAGCACGGCTTACGGCAGCATGAACGTGGGCCGCATCGCCTCGCGGAGCGGACGCTATCACTATG
This sequence comes from Bacillota bacterium, assembly GCA_036504675.1. NCBI lineage: Bacteria > Bacillati > Bacillota > Bacillota bacterium. The sequence goes on from DASXUT010000152.1 coordinate 1,332, forward strand.
GGATGTTCCGTGAGAGGAACCTCAACAGCGCTGGCGAGATCGGCCAGGACGTCAACCGCAACGGGGTGACCAACGACGAGTTTCCCGTGCTTGTCGTCGACGCCAACCGCTCGGGCGTTTATGATACGGTCTACGTCGACACCAATCGGGATTACAGCTTCACCGATGATCCCCCCCTGGAAGTCTTCGCCGACTCGGGCCTGACCGGACGCTTCGCCGACGAGCAAGTCGGGGGCCGGCAGGGCATGCCCTTTGTCATCACCAACATCCGACGCGATGGGGGCTTGGTCAACCTCGGCTTCGACGGTAACGGGCACGGCACGCACGTGGCCGGGATCGCCGCGAGCGCCGGGCTGTTCCGGGCCGGAGCGGTGGGAGTCGCGCCGGGAGCGAAGCTGATGGCCCTGAAGGTCCTCGACTCAGCCGGCGACGGCTCCTGGGACAGCATCTCGCGGGCCCTGGTTTACGCCGCCGAGCACGGGGCCAAGGTGGCCAGCCTCAGCCTGGCCACGGTCAACGACAATAGTTCGGCCGACAGCGCCCAGTCCCAGCTCATCGCCGAACTGAGCCTGAAGTACGACCTGCTGATCGCCATCGCCGCCGGGAACGAGGGACCGGGATTGTCCAGCGCCCTGACGCCCGGTGACGCCAACGAGGCGTTGACCGTCGGGGCCTATTTCTCACCCCTGATGTGGAAACATCTTTACGACCTCGACGTTCCCCACGAGGGCGTCTGGTACTACAGCGCCGTCGGTCCCAGGCGCGACGGCTCTCTGGCCCCGAATCTGGTCGCCCCGGGCGCGGCCATCTCCACCGTTCCCCTGTGGCTCGAGCCCAGCGGCTACGAGCTCCGCGAGGGGACAAGCATGTCCGCTCCGCTGGCCGCCGGCGCGGCGGCCCTGCTTATCCAGGCCGCCTCCGAAGCCGGCTTGGCCGCCACGGGCCGGCAGGTGAAGAACTCCTTAGAGCTTGGTGCCCGCTCGCTGGATGGTTATCAGGCGGTCGAGCAGGGCCACGGTCTGATCGACCTGCCGGCGGCCTGGAGCCAGCTGCAGCGGATGGTCGAGGACTCGCCGAAGATCCTCACCTGGGTCAGCGAGAACGTCCCCTCGGCGGCCGGGGGGACCTACGCCCGGGACTTCGATCCGGCGGGCGTCGGCGTCACTCTGGAAAACCCGGGCTTGACGGCGGTCAGGATGACCCTTGGTTCAACCGCCGACTGGGTGACCGCCGATCACCTACGGATGACCGTCCCGGCCGAGTCCCAGCGGCTGATGTACCTGAACTATGACGTCCCGGAGACCCCCGGACTGTACTCGGCGTTGGTCTACGGGCGCGGCGAAGCCAGCCGGGCGGACGACATGCAATTCCTGAGCACGGTGGTCCGACCCTACCAGTTCTCCGGCGAGAATGACTGGAGGCTGCGGCTCAACGGGACAACCGAGGCCGCCCACTACAAGCGCTACTTCCTGGAGGTCCCCAACGGGGCCGTCCAGATGAAGATCAGACTCTCGATCCCATCCGACGGAAAGCAGGGTTATCAAGGCCGGGCCTGGATGCAGATCAACCGTCCGGACGGCTGGGAGCTGACCAGGACCGACTTCATCGGCTTGGGCAGCGAGCAACTCGGACTGGAAAGCGACCTCGGGGCATCCAATGGGAGCGGGCCGACCGGTCAGCTGCCCCCGCCGGGCGGCCAGAATCAGGGTGGCCAGACCCCGGGTACGGGTCCGGCCGACGCCCTCGGCTCCGCCACCGTCGAGAGGGTCGTCGAAAAGCCCGAGGCGGGCGTGTGGGAAGTGGTCGTCTACAGTTCCCCGGCGTTGTCGCGTTTCGGCCGGGACGCCACCGTCTTCGGGCTTGACGCCGAGCTGTCCGGGTTCGAGATCAGCCCCGACTCCTGGCGGGCCAACGTCGGCAGCGCCGACAATCCCACGAACCAGGTGGCCCAAGAGTTCTCGGTGACTGCTCAGGGGTTGTCCTTCACCGGCAACCTGGTGGGTTACGGACTCAGTCGAGGCTACAATGAGGTGACGACCGAACGGGCGACGGTCACGGGTCGCGAGACCTTCTCCAAGACCCTGCCCGACCTCCCGCCGGGAGTCGCCATCCTGAAGGTCTCGGCTTCGAACCCCTCTCCCGAGGCCGATCTCGACCTGTATCTTTACCGCTATGACCCGGTCAGGAAAGACTGGGTCGCTTTCGGGGACTCGGCCCGGCCGGGAGTCGACAACGAGACCATCGAGGTGGCTCAGCCTCCGGCCGGACAGTACGTCGTCTACGTTGAAGCCTATGGGGCACGATCCAATATCAGCTTCGAATTGCAGACGGCCCAGGTGCCGAGCAGCGGGCAGCTGGCCACCGGCGACCCAGCCGTGACCCACCCGGCCGGAAGCACCTGGCTGGCGACGATGCGGGCCAACGTCCCCGACCCCCCCGGCGAGTACTACGGCTTCCTGGCGGTGCGGGACTCCAAACAAGAGCAGACCCTGGCCCTTTTCCCGGTCTTCCTGGCCAAGGGCCAGCCGGTCCTGACCATCGAGACTGCCGAGCGGCGCCTCACCCCCGGGCGTGCCGGTGAGGTGAACCTTGAACTGAGAGACCCGGACACCGGCACCCTCGTCTCCGGGCTGGCCATCATCAACGGGCGAACCTATGAGGCCGTCGATGGTCACCTCACCATCCCGGTCCAGCCGGGGACCGACGGCGTGACTCTACAGATCACGGCCAGCGCCGACGATTTCGGGTTCAGCGAATACACTCTTCACGTCGACTCGGCTCCGAGCGAAACCGAAGCCGGCGGGACCACCACCAACGGCGCCCCCTCGACCAGGTTGAGCCGCCTCATCGAAGAACTCCGTTTGGGACCCGGGGGGCAATGATGAGCCACGTCCTCATCCTTGATGACCAACCCGCCGTCCGTTTGCTTCTCAGGACGATCACCGAGAGCCTCGGTCATCGGGCGACCGAAGCCGGCAACGCCGAGCAGGCCTTCGACCTTGTCGAACGGAACCCCCCGGACCTCATCCTGGTCGACCTGAACCTCCCGGGGGCGAGCGGCCTGGATTTCGTCAGGCGCCTGCGCGACAACGGGTTCGCCTGCCGGGTCATCATCTTGTCGGCCAGCGACCGGCTCCCCGACGAGCACCTGCGGGCCACCCTCGGCCTATGGGATTGCCTGGTCAAGCCCTTCGACGTGGGCGTCCTGAAGAGCCGCCTGATCGAGGCCCTCGGCGGGCGTCAGACGGGGACGACCTGAGCGCGGCTGGCCGAATGACGAGGGCGACGAGGGCGCGCATCCGGCCCGGGGCCAATGGCTCCGGGTTCTGTTTTGGCGCGCTTATCGTCCGGGGATTGACTCCTCGGTCTTTCCTCACCTTCGCTCGGCCGCCTGGCCCCGGCGGCTCCGGGGGCGTTTCCCGGACGGCCGACGGCTTTCTTCGCCATCCTGGAAACTCCTGCCAGTGTCGAGCGAATCCCGAGGAGGGGAATCCCAGGCCGGGATGGAATAGCTTTCATTGACTCCGAGGCCCCTCACCCCGAGGGGTCCTGGCCGGATGACCGTCGACACTTCAGAGAAGGCGGTGGAGCAGATGACGGTGATGATCAGGTTGCGGGTCAGCGAAGCCGACGCGCACTACGGGGGTGGGCTGGTGGCCGGGTCCTACGTCATGGGTCTATTCGGCGACGTGGCCACGGAATTGCTCATCCGCCGGGACGGTGACGAGGGGCTCTTCGTGGCCTATGACCTCGTTGAATTCAAGGCGCCCGTCCGTGCCGGGGACTACCTCGAAGTCACCGGACGGATCACTCATGAGGGCCGGACCTCGCGGAAGATGGAGTTCGAGGCCTGGCGGGTGATCGGCGCCCTCCCCGAGATCAACGACAGCGCGGCCGAGGTCCTTCCCTCGCCGGTCCTGGTGGCCAGAGCCTCCGGGACCTGCGTCGTCACGGCCGATAAGCAACGCCGATCGGGTCCCGCCGCGGGCGGCGACTGAGGGGGTTATCGGTCATGGACAAGCTCATCATCACCTGCGCCCTGACCGGCGCCGAGATCGCCAAGGCCGACTTTCCGCCGCTCCCGTGCAGCCCGGAGGAGATCGCCGCGGCCGCCGATGAGGTCCGCCGGGCCGGCGCCTCGATGGTCCATATCCACGGGCGGGACGATAACGACCGGCCGACGCAGCGTACCGACGTTTTCGCCAAGGCCATCGGGCTCATCCGGGCCAGGACCGACGTGATCGTCCAGGTCTCGACGGGCGGGGCGGTCTGGATGACCGCCGAGGAACGCCTCGGGCCGGTATCCCTGACCGGCCCGCTGAAGCCCGAGATGGCCACCCTCACCACCGGCACAGTCAATTTCGGGGACGAGGTCTTCGCCAACCCCGGCCCGACCATCGAGATCTTCGCCAGGCGCATCGTCGAGGCCGGGATCAAGCCGGAAATCGAGGTGTTCGATGCCGGCTTTGTCGACAACGCCTTGCGCTTGGTGGCCAGGGGGCTCCTGACCCCGCCCCTTCACTTCGATTTGGTCATGGGGGTGCCGGGGGGCATCGCCGGAACCCCTCGCAACCTGATCCACTTGGTCGGCGGGCTGCCCGCGGGCAGCACCTGGAGCGTCGCCGGCATCGGCCGGGCGCAGTTGCCCCTCGGCGTGATGGCCATCATCCTCGGCGGGCACGTCCGGGTCGGGTTCGAGGACAACATCTTCTACACGCGCGGCGTTACGGCGCAAAGCAATGCCCAGCTGGTGGCCAGGATCGTCCTGATTGCCGGCGAGCTTGGGCGGGAAGTGGCCACGCCGGATGAAGCGCGGATGATCTTGGGACTGAAAGCCTGACGAGAGGTCAAGACTGAAAGCCAGGGAGGCGCAGAGATGAAATTCTTCATTGACACGGCCAACATAGACGAGATCAAGGAGGCCAACGACTGGGGCGTTGTCGACGGCGTGACCACCAACCCAACCCTGGTGGCCAAGGAGGGGCGCGACTTCCACACGGTGGTCAAGGAGATCGCGGCCATCGTCAAGGGGCCGATTAGTGCCGAAGTAGTCAGCCTGGAGGCCCCGAAGATGGTCGAGGAGGCCAAGGTCCTGAACGGGCTGGCCCCCAACATCGTCATTAAGGTGCCGATGTGCAAGGAAGGGCTCAAGGCGGTCAAGATCCTGGCCGGCCTGGGCATCAAGACCAACGTCACCCTGATTTTCTCGGCTCCCCAGGCGATCATGGCCGCCAAGGCCGGCGGGGCCTTCGTCAGCCCATTCATCGGCCGACTGGACGACATCGGCAACGAAGGAATGCAGGTCATCAAGGACATCGCCGACATCTTCTTCCTGCACGAGATCGATGGTGAGATCATCGCCGCCAGCGTCAGGCACCCGATCCACGTGGTCGAGGCGGCCAAGGCCGGGGCCGATATCGCCACCATCCCCTTCAAAGTCCTCGAGCAGATGATCAGACATCCTTTGACTGACATCGGCATCGATCGTTTCCTGGCCGATTGGAAGAAGCTTGGCAAGTGACCGCCGGCCGGCTCGACCGCCGGCCCTGCGGCGACCATGAGGCTTTCCCGCCCGGGATAAAAACGAGCAGCTAGGTTATACTCCTGACGTGGCCCAACCGGCCACGTCTTTGAGTTTTTTGCCAGGACCGATTGTTCAGGTGGTGATGAACGACGAGACGACAACTCAATCGGCGACCTCTCGCGGCCTTGCTCCTCGGCGCCGCTGTGGCCCTGCTTCTCGGGGCCGCGTTTAGCCCGGCGGCCACGACGCCGACCGCCTCGTCGGCCTCCGCCGCGTCGGCCACGGAGGCCGGCCAAAAGGTCCTGTGGCACGAGGTGAAGCGCGGTGATACCCTCTACGGCTTGGCCGTCCGCTACGGGACCGACGTGGCCACGATCCAGGAGACCAACGGGCTCAGCGGCAACTTGATCAGGGTCGGCCAGCAACTGTTGATCGTTCCCGGTGGCTCCCAGATGTATCGGGTCAAGGCCGGCGACACCCTGTGGACGATTGCCGAGTCGCTCGGTTCGACGGTCCAGGATGTCACCCTGGCCAACGGGCTCAAGGATCCAAACCGCATCGCCGTCGGGGACCTCCTGCTGGTCCCGGCGACGGTGACCCCGGAGGGAGCCAACTACAAGCCCGCCTCAGCCGGGACGGCGACCATCGTCCGGTTCATCTGGCCGGTCAAGGGGGCCATCACCTCCGCCTTCGGGATGAGGGACGGCGAGATGCACAACGGGATTGACATCGCCGCCAATTACGGTGATAGGATCCTGGCCACGGCCGATGGCACCGTCGCCGGCACCGGCTGGATCTCCGGCTACGGGCAGACCGTCATCATCGCTCACGCCTCCGGCTACCGCACCCTTTACGCCCACATCCAGAAGGCCCTGGTCAAGGCGGGGAAGCCGGTCAAACAGGGGCAGGTCATCGCCCTGGTCGGGTCGACGGGTAAGTCGACCGGGCCGCACCTGCACTTCGAGGTCAGCCGCAACGCCAAGAGAATCGACCCCGTGACCAGTCTGAGCCCGTGAATTTCCACCGGCCGGGTATTGACGGGCGTCTGCCGGCCATGGTAGATTTGAGCCAGAAAACTTAATGGGGAACGAAACCGCTAGGGGTGCTCTTCGTGGGCTGAAAGGAGGCATTCGCCTCCAACCCTCCAACCTGACCTGGATAATACCAGCGTAGGGAAGCGACCGCCGGAACCGGACCCAATGACCACATCTGACGGCTGCAGCACCTGCGGGGGCTGCGGCTTTCGTTTTCCCCGGACAAGGGGGAACGCGAGTTGAAGAAGCTTCCAGTGAAGGCGTGGGTCGAGGCCGGGGTGATGATCGCCCTGGCGGTCGTGCTCCACCTGGTCAAGGTCTACCAGCTGCCGGCGGGCGGCTCGATCACCGCCGGGAGCATGGTCCCGCTCATCTACATCGCCCTCCGTTACGGACCCGGCCTGGGGATGCTGACCGGGGCGGCCTACGGGCTGATCGACTTCGCCTTTGAGCCGTTCTTCGTCCACCCGGCCCAGTTTATCTTGGACTACCCGCTGGCTTTCGCCGTCCTCGGCCTGGCCGGCCTGATCCGGCGGTGGCCGGCCGCGGGGGCGGCCTTTGGGGTCGCCCTGCGCTTCGTCTGTCACTTCGTCTCCGGCGTCGTTTTCTTCGCCAGTTCAGCCCCCAAAGGCCAGAATGTCTGGGTTTACTCGGCCATCTACAACGGCAGCTATCTCCTGCCCGAGTTGGTCATCAGTGCCTTCCTGACCTACCTGGTCTTCGCCGCCTTGAAGCGGGCCGGCTACCAGCTCAGAGACATCCGTGCCTGACCCGGTGGGCCGGCCCGGCCCCGCCTTGCGGCCGCCGCACGGCCGACCGGCCGTAGTCATCGCCGGGGGCCCGCGGGTCTCCCTGGAGCTGGTCCGGAAGTCCCTGGCGGCAGGGGACTTCCTCCTTTGCACCGACAGCGGCGGCACGGTCGCGGTCCGGCTCGGGGTCCTTCCCGACCTGCTCTTGGGGGATTTTGATTCCCTTCCTCCGGGGGACGCGCGGTGGCTTGAGGAGCGGGGGTGCCCCCGTTGGCAGTTCCCGGTGGAGAAGGACAAAACCGACCTGGAGCTTGCCTTGGACCACCTATTGGCGGCCGGGGCCGGTGACGTGACTGTCACCGGCGCCCTGGGCGGGCGATTCGACCACTCCCTGGCCAACCTCAACCTCCTCAGCCGGTTCGAAGCCCGCGGCCTCAGGGTGGGCCTGGACGACGGCTCCGAGCGGGCCTTCCTGGTCCGACCAGGCGAGGTTGCCCGGATCGAGGGGCGACCCGGCCTGACGGTGAGCCTCTTCTCGGCCACCCCCCGGTGCCGCGGGATCACCCTCACGGGCTTCAAATATCCGCTCTCGGCGGCCACCTTGGCCCACGGCTCGACCCTGGGGGTTTCCAACCAACTCGTGGCGCCGGCCGGCACGGTCACCCTGACGGCGGGCCGGCTCATCGTCGTCGTCGCGGACCTGGCGGGCACGTAAAGTAGAAGATTCACCAGAAGATTCCTGAGTTGCGGCACCATGCGGCTTGTGCTATAATCTAAGAGCGTTCGCTCCAAAGAACGCTGTTTTTTGGCCGCTCGGCCCACTTGATCGGGCCGAAACCGGCGTCAAACCTGGTTTTTGCGGCCGGATCAAGTATGGAGAGGGGCTTCGCCATGAAGGACAAGATCCACCCAAAGTATGAAAAGACCACGGTGACCTGCGCTTGCGGAGCCACCTACGAGGTTGGTTCGACCAAGAAGAGTATCCGGGTTGAAATCTGCTCCAAGTGCCACCCGTTCTACACCGGGCAGCAGCGCATCGTCGACAGCGCCGGCCGCGTGGAGCGGTTTAAGAGGAAGTACGGGCTCAAGTAGCGTCCGGACATCACTTCGCTGAGAATAGCAGAGCCCTTGCTCTGCTATTTTTGCGCTTTCTAGCGGCCGGAACTCGACCAGTCTTTCGGGGAGGTGAGGGTTAATGCCTGATCGGTCCAGCCCGTCCAAGGAATTCAACTACGGCGGCCAGGCGGTCATCGAAGGGGTGATGATGCGCGGCCGCGACGTCATGGCCACCGCCGTTCGGCGCGCCGACGGTTCAATCATCTGTCAGGTCGACCCGGCCGTGCCCGCGTCCCGTCGCTACAAGTGGCTCGGGTGGCCCGTCATCCGCGGGGCCGTGGCTCTCTATGACTCGGTGTCTCTGGGGCTGAAGGCGCTCGTCTTCTCCTCTAACCAGATGGCCGAGGGCGAGGGGGAGAAGGTCACCGCCGCCGAGATGAGCCTGACCATGCTCATCGGCGTGGCCGTGGCCATCGCCCTCTTCGTCGTCGCCCCGACCCTGGCGATCGGACTGGTCAAGCGGTACCTGTCCGGGCAGCCGATCGTCCTGAACCTCGTCGAAGGCGTCCTCAGATTGGCCATCTTCCTGGGTTACCTGGCGGCCATCACCAGGCTTGCCGACATCCAGCGGGTCTTTGCCTACCACGGCGCGGAGCACAAGGTCATCCTGGCCTACGAAGCCTGTCCCGACCAGGAGGTCACGGTCGAAGCGACCCACGCCAAGACCACCCTCCATCCCCGTTGTGGGACGAGCTTCCTCCTCTTCGTGGTCGTCGTCAGCATCATCCTGTTCTCCTTCTTTGGCTGGCCCGGCGTTTGGCAACGGATTGCCACCAGGCTGGCCCTTCTGCCGGTGGTCGCCGGCCTGTCCTACGAAATCATCCGGCTCTCCGGCCGGTCGAAGTCTCCCCTCATCGCCTGGGCCGTCGCCCCCGGCCTCTGGTTGCAGCGGTTGACCACCCGTCAGCCTGACGACAGCCAGGTCGAGGTGGCCATCGCCGCCCTCAAGGGGGCCCGCACGGGCGTCGGCTTTGAGATTCCGGCCCCGGCGGCCGAGCCCATCTTGCCCGCCGCCGCCAACGTTCAAGGGGTGTAATCACCATGTTCGATAAGCTTAAAGCGGTCGAGGAGCGGTACGAGGAACTCAACCAGCTCCTCGCCGACCCAAGAGTGCTGGCCGAGCCGGCCCAGTTCAAGAAGCTGGCCAAGGAGCACTCCGTCTTGAGCGAGCTGGTGGCGGTTTACCGGGAATACAAGGAAATCGACCGCCGCCTGACCGATGACCGCGAGATGCTCAAAGACAAGCTCGACCCGGAGTTCAAGGAACTGGTGGAGGCCGAGGCCGCCCAGTACGAGCGGCGCATCGAGGAACTCAAGGAGGGGTTGAAGGTCCTCCTCCTGCCCCGCGATGTCAACGACGAGAAGAACATCATCGTCGAGATCCGGGCCGGGGCCGGCGGGGAGGAGGCCGCCCTCTTCGCGGCCGACCTGGCCCGCATGTACATGCGTTACTCCGAGCGTCAGGGCTGGAAGACCGACATCCTGAGCGCCAACGAGACCGGCATCGGCGGTTACAAAGAGATCATCTTCGTCGTCGAAGGCGACGGCGCTTACGGGCGCCTGAAGTACGAAAGCGGAGTCCACCGGGTCCAGCGGGTCCCGTCGACCGAGGCTTCCGGCCGCATCCACACCTCGACGGCCACCGTGGCCATCCTGCCCGAGGCCGAAGAGGTGGACGTCCAGATCGACCCGAAGGACCTGCGGATCGACGTCTTCTGTTCAGGCGGGAAGGGCGGCCAGAGCGTCAACACGACCTATTCGGCCGTCCGCATCACCCATCTCCCGTCGGGCATCGTCGTCTCCTGCCAGGACGAGCGGTCGCAGGTTCAGAACCGCGAGAAGGCCATGCGCGTCCTGCGGGCCCGGCTACAAAGCCACATCCAGGAACAGCGCGACTCGGAGCTGGCCCAGAACCGCCGCGCCCAGGTCGGCACGGGCGACCGCAGCGAGCGGATCCGGACCTACAACTTCCCGGACGGCCGAGTCACCGACCATCGCATCGGTCTAACCATTTATCGGATCAACCAGACCCTCGATGGCGAGCTCGATGAGTACATCGAGGGCCTCGCCGCCGCCGACCAGGCGGAGCGGCTCAAGGCGCTGAGCGTCCAATGAGAGCTGAAGGCCTGTCGGTCGGAAGCACCGTCCGGGAGGCTCTGGCCTGGGGAACCGAGCGGCTGCAAGGGGCCGGTGTCCCGAATCCTCAATACGATACCGCCGTCATTCTGGGGCAGATCTTCGGGCGTCCCCGCCTGGAGCTGCCCCTGTACTATAGGAGCCCGCTCACCCGGCCGCAGGCGGCCGACTTCGAGGGGCTGGTGCGGCGCCGGATGTCTCGCGAGCCGCTGCAGTATGTCCTCGGGCACGAGGGCTTCATGGGCCTGGATTTCTCCGTCGACCCGCGGGGTCTGATCCCGCGCCCGGAGACGGAGGGGCTGGCCGAGCGAGCCCTGGCCATCGTCGGGGCCGGACACCCCCAACCGCGAATCGCCGACGTCGGGACGGGCTCGGGTTGCCTGGCCATCGTCTTGGCCAAGACCGTGCCCGGGGCCCGTGTCTGGGCCATTGACCGCTCGGAAGATGCCCTGGCCCTGGCCCGCGAGAACGCCGCCCACCACGTCGTGGCGGATCAGATCGAGTTCGTCGCCGGCGACTACCTCCAGCCGCTGGTCCGCCGCGGCGTGGCGGTCGACCTGGTCGTCTCCAACCCGCCATACATCCCGAGCGGCGAGATTCCCTCCCTTCAGGAGGAGGTACGCGAGTTCGAGCCGCGAAGTGCTCTCGACGGAGGGCCGGACGGGCTGGCTGCCTACCGGGCCTTGGCCGGGCAGGCCCCGCTGGTCCTGACCAGGCCGGGCTGGCTGGCTCTGGAGATCGGCCACGGACAGGCTGAGGCGGTCGCCGCCCTCCTCGCCGCGGCCGGCTTCGGGACCATCGAAAATCACTCCGACCTGGCCGGCATTTCCCGCGTGATCACGGCAAGGATTGGGCTTGAATCGGCTCCACCATCGGGTACCCGACGGGCGGACAACCCGGCCGGCCGCCCATGACCAACCACCCATGAACACTCGTTTAGTCAGAATCCACCCGGGCGACCTAGACACCGAGGCCGGTCGCCGGGCCATCAGCGAGGCCGCGGCCGTCATCCGCGCCGGCGGGCTGGTCGCCTTTCCCACCGAGACGGTTTATGGTCTCGGGGCCAACGGGCTCGACGAGGACGCCGTCGCCCGCATCTTCGTGGCCAAGGGCCGCCCGCAGGACAATCCGCTCATCCTCCACGTGGCCGAGCCGGCGGCCGTCCGTCCGTTGCTGGCCGAGGTGCCCCGCCAGGCCGAGCGGCTGATGGCCAGGTTCTGGCCGGGACCTCTGACCCTCGTCCTGCCGCGCAGCCCGCTGGTGCCCGACGTGGTCACCGGTGGCCTGGAGACGGTCGCCGTGCGGCTTCCCGACCACCCCGTCGCCCGGGCCCTGATCAGCGCGGCCGGCGTGCCCATCGCCGCCCCGAGCGCCAACCTCTCCGGCCGGCCCAGCCCGACGGCGGTCGAGCACGTCCAGACCGACCTCGGCGGGCGGGTCGAGATGATCATCGACGGGGGACCGACCGACGTCGGGGTGGAGTCTACCGTCCTCGACGTGACCGCCGAGCCGCCGTTCATCCTGAGGCCCGGCGGGGTCACCAAGGAGCAACTCCTGGCCTTCCTGGGAGAGGTGGGTGGCCCTGAGTCGCCGGGTTCGACGAGCGCAGGACGCCCCCGCGCCCCGGGGATGAAGTACACCCACTACTCGCCGCGGGCCCCACTGACCCTCTTCCTGGGTCCTTCGGACCTGGTCGTGCCGACCATCGTCGATCGGGTCGCCGAAGAGCGCGCCAACGGTCGGCGGGTGGGCGTGCTCACCGTCGATGAGCACTCGGCGGCCTTGGCCGAAGCCTCCGGGACCGGGGTTGTCATGGCCAGCCTGGGGTCGCAGCTCGACGGGGTCGCCGCCGCCGAGAACCTTTTCCGTCGCCTGCGTTCCTTCGATGCCGAGGGCGTAGACGTCATCCTGGCCGAAGGGGTCGATGAGGGCGGGCTCGGGCTGGCGGTGATGAACCGCCTCCGGAAGGCGGCCGAAAGGATCGTCCGGGTCGGCCGGCGCGACTGAATCACCCGGGGCCGCCGGTCCCGACTTAACCGCCCCTTCCTCGGATATCCTAACCTGGAATAGGCCACCATCAAGGGAGAAATCGATGAAACTGCTCTTCGTCTGCTCGGGCAACACCTGTCGCAGTCCGATGGCCGAAGCCTTGACCCGCCGGGCGCTGGAGGACAAGCGAATCCAGGGGGTCGAGGTCGCCTCGGCCGGGACCGACGCCTTCACCGGCGAGTCGGCTTCGGTCAACGCGAAAGCGGCCGTCAATGAACGAGGGATAGACCTTGGCGACCATCGGGCGCGGCGGTTGGACCGGCAGCTTATCGACGAAGCCGACCTCATCCTGACGATGACCTCGCGGCACATGGACCGGGTCGTCGGGCTTGTCCCTCGGGCCATCGAGAAGACCTTCACCCTGAAGGAATTCGTCACCGGTGAGCGGCTGGATGTCGCCGACCCCTTCGGTCAATCGCTCGAGACCTATCGTCGCTCGGTCAGCGAGCTTGCCGAGGCGGTCGAGCGGGTCGTCGATCGCTTGAACTTCCCCGGGAGACCGGGGCAACCCATGCAGAGTTCAGATGGAGGGATCGATTAGTGCGTCTGGCCATCGGATGCGACCACGCCGGAGTGGCTCTGAAGCACGAGATCGTCGGCTGTCTTCAGGAACAGGGGATCGCCGTCACCGATTTCGGCACCGAGGGAGCCGATTCGGTCGATTACCCCGACTATGCCAGGAAGGTCGCCGAGGCGGTCAGCGGCGGCGAGGCCGACCGCGGCATCCTCATCTGCGGCACCGGCATCGGCATGTCCATCGCCGCCAACAAGGTCCCCGGCGTAAGGGCGGCCCTTTGCCACGATGTCTTCTCGGCCAGGATGACCCGCGAGCATAACGACGCCAACGTCCTGACCATGGGCGCCCGGGTCATCGGTCCCGGGCTGGCCCTCGAAATCGTCCGGACCTGGCTGGCCGGCGAATACGCCGGCGGCGGGCGCCACGCCAGGCGCCTTGACAAGATCGCCGCCATCGAGCGCGACTGGGCCGGCTCGGTCAAGTAGGGGGGTGGCGCGCTTGGCTTTCCTCGAAGACATCGCCGCCCAGGCCCGCCGGGCCGCCGAGGAACTGCTTGAGGCGGCCCATCTGAAGCCGGGGCAGATCCTCATCGTCGGCGGGAGCACCAGCGAGGTGGCCGGCCAGAAGATTGGTTCGGCCGGCAACCGGGAGGTCGCCGAGGCCATCCTCCAGCCCATCATCGAGTTGGCCAAGGCGGCCCGGGTTCGGCTGGCCGTCCAGGGCTGCGAGCACATCAACCGGGCCGTCGTCGTCCAGCGGGAGACGGCCGAGGCCTACGGTCTCGAGGAAGTCTCGGTCTACCCGGTCGCGAAGGCCGGCGGGGCAATGGCCGCCACGGCTATGGACCTCTTCACCGACCCGGTGGTGGTCGAGGAGATCAAGGCCCATGCCGGGCTGGACATCGGGGACACCTTCATCGGCATGCATCTCCGCCGCGTGGCCGTGCCCGTCCGCCTGTCCCTCAAGGAGATCGGCTCGGCCCACCTGACCGCCGCGAGGACCCGCCCCAAGCTCATTGGGGGCGAACGGGCCGTCTACGTCAGACCTACGGATCATTGAGGAAAGCGGGGTCGGCCGAGCGGGAGAACGCCGGCCGACCGCGAAGCATTAAGGAACATTTGCGGTCCGGAGCGTCCGGGCCGAGGGGGCGACGGACTCTTGCGTCCAAGCTGGGACGAATACTTTATGGAAATCACCAGGGTGGTGGCCGAGCGCTCGACTTGCCTAAGGCGGCAGGTCGGGGCGGTGGTCGTCAGGGACAAGCGCATCCTGACCACCGGTTACAACGGCGCCCCGATGAATCTTCCCCACTGCGCCGAGGCCGGATGCCTGCGCCAGAAGCTGAACATCCCGTCCGGCCAGCGGCAGGAGATTTGTCGCGGCCTCCACGCCGAGCAGAACGCGATCATCCAGGGCAGCCTGCACGGCGTCGGCCTGCAGGGGGCGACCATCTACTGCACCACCTTCCCCTGCGTCACCTGCGCCAAGATGATCATCAACACCGGCATCCGGCGCCTCATCTACGCGGATGCCTACCCCGACGACTTCTCCGCGGGCTTTCTTCAGGACGCCGTCGTCGAGGTCATCCGCTACAATCCGGAGGTCCGGACAAGGGGGTGCGACGGTGCAGACCAAGACGATCTCCCTGCCTCGTCTGAATAACATTCGCCCAAGCATCGATCGGACGGCTTTGAAGCTGATGGAAGAGACGGGTGAGCTGGGGTCGACCATCACCCGCTGGCATGAGGCCGGCGATCCGACCCTCTCCGGGCACCTGGCCCAGATTGGCCGGGACCTCTTGGACGTCGCCCAGACCGCCATCACCATGATCTATGTCCTCGAAGAGCAATACGACGTCGACCTGAAGAACGCCCTGGCTGAGCACATCGACAAGCTTCTCCGCAAAGGCTACCTCAAGCTGGACAAGGATTAGCCAGAGGCGGTCAAGCCACGCGTCGACTGAGGTCGAGCGGTAACAAGTTGACAGAATCCGCCCGACGGGGGTACAATCTTATGGGCCGTCTTCAGGCCCTGTCGATGTTTCGTCGGCAGTCTCCGCCCCAATTGGTCCGGCGTCATCAATCGATTTCTTGGAGAGTGTGCCCGTGGACCTTCCCTGGCTCGTTCTTACCGCCACCGCCTTGGGTTCCGCGCTCCTGACCCCACTCGTCCGAAGGCTTGCCGTCAGGTCCGGGGCGGTCGATCGGCCCGGAATCCGGCACGCCCGCGGCGTTCACAAGCGACCCTTGCCGCGCCTCGGCGGGCTGGCTATCTTCATCGCTTTCGCCGTCGCCGCGCTGGTCGCGGTGGGTTTGAAGGATTCGGGCGACCGTGGCATCCTCCTCGGTGGTTTGCTGATCATCATCGTCGGCGCCATCGACGACTTTCGGCCCCTGTCGGCCAAGGTCAAGTTGGTCTTTCAAATCGCCGCAGCCCTGGTCCTGGTCTTCTCGGGGGTGCAGATCCACGAGTTCACCAATCCCTTGGGCGGTCTGATCTTCCTCGGTGTCTGGAGCATCCCCCTGACCGTCATCTGGGTGGTCGGCCTGATCAACGTGGTCAACTTCATCGACGGGCTGGACGGGTTGGCTGCCGGGGTGTGTTCCATCGCCTCCCTGACCCTTCTTTTCGTGGCCCTCAAGCAGGGACAGGTCGATGACGTCGTCCTCGCCGCCGCCCTGGCCGGAGCCACCCTTGGCTTCCTGCCGTTCAACTTCAACCCGGCCCGGATCATCATGGGCGATTCCGGCTCGATGTTCCTCGGCTACGCCCTGGCGGCCATCTCCGTCGACGGGCTGGTCAAGAGCGCGACCACGGTCGGCCTGGTTGTCCCGGTGCTGGCCATGGGGCTACCCATCTTTGACGGTTTCTTCGCCATCGTCCGCCGGTCGATAAATCATCGGCCGGTCTATGAAGCCGATCGCGGCCACGTCCACCATCGGCTGCTCGACCTCGGACTCAGTCAGAAGCAGGCCGTCCTCGTGCTCTACGGGGTCAGTGGCCTGTTCAGCGCCGGGGCCATCCTCTTCACCGAGGTCAGCCCGGCCCGCGGCCTGATCGTGCTGACTGTCCTCGTCGCCGCGGTCTTCGTGGTGGCCAGGCGTCTGGGCGTCCTCGAGATCAGAACCGGGACCTCGGGCAACCAGGGCAAGCATGTCAAAGGATAGCTCGTTTCCCATCGCCTGACGGCCTAGCCCCACGGGCTAGGCTTTTTTGTAGCTTCCCGGACGGCTGTGGCCATTGGCCCCGTGCCCCGCCAGTCGCCCCGCCGTCCGAGTCAAGGAGGGGCAAAACAAGATGCCCGCACCGCTCAAGGTCATGTCGTGCTTCGGCACCCGACCGGAAGCCATCAAGATGGCCCCCGTCGTCCGGGCCCTGGCCGCCGACCCTGACTTCCTTTCCGTGGTCGCCGTGACCGGCCAGCACCGTGAGATGCTGGACCAGGTCCTGCGGCACTTTGAGATCGCCCCCCGATATGACCTGAACATCATGGTCCCCCGGCAGACCCTTGGCCACATCGTCACCGAGGCCCTGCGCGGACTGGAGGAAGCCATCGAGGCCGAGCGCCCGGACCTGGTCTTGGTCCACGGCGACGCCCACACCTCCTTCGTCGCCGCCCTGGCGGCCTTTTACCGTAAGATCCCGGTAGGACACGTCGAGGCCGGCCTCCGGACCCACGACAAGTGGCGGCCCTATCCGGAGGAGATGAACCGGGTCCTGGCCGATTCGCTGTCGGATTACCTCTACGCGCCGACGGCCACGTCCAGGGGCAATCTGATGCGTGAGGGCAAGCCGGCCGAGGCCATCTTCGTCACCGGTAACACGGCCATCGATGCCCTCTTCTGGACCGTCAAGCCGGGGTACGAATTCCGACGCGACAGCCTTCGGGCCTTGCGGAGTCGACCGGAGCACATCATCGCCGTCGATTGCCACCGTCGCGAGAACCTCGGTCCGCCCATCGAGCAGGTCTGCCTGGCCTTGCGCGACGTGGCTCGAGCGCGAAGCGACGTCGTCATCGTCTTCTCCGTTCATAAGAACCCGGAGGTGCAGGAGCCGGCCCGCCGGATCCTCGCCGGCGAGCCGCGGGTCCGGCTGGAGGAGCCCCTGGACTACCCGGATTGGGCCAATCTCCTCGACCTGGCCGACCTCATCTTGACGGATTCGGGCGGGCTTCAGGAAGAGGCACCTTCGCTCGGCACGCCGGTCTTGCTCTGCCGCGACGACACGGAGCGACCGGAGGCCGTCGAGGCCGGCACGGTAAGGCTCGTCGGCACCGAACGGGAGCGGATCGTGGATGAGGTCGGTCGGCTCCTCGGTGATGAATCGGCTTACGCGGCCATGTCCAAGGCAGCCAATCCTTACGGCGACGGCCATGCGGCCGACCGGATCGTCGCCGCGATCAAGCATCACTTCAACCGCGGGCCGCGTCCGGTTGATTTCCGAGCGTAACCCAGGATTACCACGGCCGGCCAGTGACGCTTGGCCGTGGCATGCTTCGGGTTGATTTCTATCAAAATCGGCTTGGATTAGGCGCGATTGGCGAATTCGACGCCCGTCGTCGGTCCATACTAAGTCATGGGAAGGCATGCTTCTTCCTACGACCTTGGGGGGCCACGCGGGCGCCATTTTTTTGCCCCTAATTGGATGACCCTGGGGTTACGGCATAAGCCGGCTATCGCTGGAAAGGATAGGGGGTGATACCCAGGCTTTACCAGACTGTTGCAGGAGGCTGCCAATATTGGATCGGATCGTGGTCACGGGTGGAACCCGGCTCGAAGGTCGGGTGACCGCTGCCGGAGCCAAGAATTCCGTCCTACCGATGATCGCGGCCGCCCTCCTCACAGACGAACAGGTTAACCTGTTCGACATCCCGCCCCTTGACGATGTCTTCACCATCTGCGAAGTCCTCCAACGATTGGGAGTCGACGTCCGGATCCATCAACCCGGACTGGTCACCATCAGTGCCAAGGATCTCGAGGCCCATGAGGCTCCGTACGACTTGGTCCGCAAGATGAGGGCCTCCGTCCTGGTCATGGGGCCGCTCCTGGCCAGGCTTGGCCGAGTCAAACTGTCCCTTCCCGGGGGCTGCGCCATCGGGACGCGGCCCATCGACCTGCATCTCAAGGGCCTGAGGGCCCTGGGGGCGGTGATCGAGACCGAGCACGGGACGATCGAGGCCCGGGTCCGGCGGCTCCGGGGGAATCGTATCTATCTTGACTACCCGAGCGTTGGCGCGACCGAGAACCTGATCATGGCGGCCACCTTGGCCGAAGGGGTCACGATCATCGAGAATGCGGCCGAGGAGCCGGAAATCGGTGATTTGATCACCCTACTAGACGCGATGGGGGCGAGGATTCAAGGTTCAGGGAGCAAAGTCATTCGGATCGAAGGAGTGGACCGTCTCCACACGGCCAGCCATCGAGCTATCCCAGACCGCATCGAGGCAGGGACATACATGGTCGCGGCGGCCATGACCGGCGGTGACGTCTACGTCGGCAACGCCGTGACCGAGCACCTCGAACCGGTCATCGCCAAACTGGCCGAATGCGGGGCGCTGGTGATCGAGGACAATGGTGGGATCAGGGTCGTCGGACCCGACCGGCCACGGCCGGTGGATGTCAAGACCATGCCCTATCCGGGCTTCCCCACCGATATGCAGCCGCAGATGATGGCCCTCTTGACCATCGCCGGCGGCACCAGCGTGATCACGGAGACCGTCTTCGAAAACCGCTACATGCATGTAGCCGAGTTCAAACGGATGGGAGCCGACATCGTCATCGACGGCCGCACGGCGATCGTCAAGGGCGTGCCGGGCCTATCGGGAGCCCCCGTCAGAGTCCCGGATCTGAGGGCCGGGGCCGCGCTGATCGTGGCCGGCCTGGCGGCCGAGGGTGAGACCGAGGTTTGGGGCATCAATCACGTCGATCGCGGCTACGTCAACATCGAAGGGAAACTGCGCTCCCTTGGGGCAGTGGTGGCACGCTTGGACGAAGCCTTTCTGGCTCTCCGGAGTTCCTGAGCACTCATATGGTGTGCGCAATGACATGACGACCGGGGC
>DASXUT010000153.1 GCA_036504675.1 Bacillota bacterium
GGGTCCTTAAGCCCGTTGCCAGTGGCCACGAGGACGACTCCATGTGGACGAAGAGACCCTCCTCCTCGGCCAGGAGGGATAGGGCCCGACGCATGGTCCCGTCGTCGACCGCCGCCGTCCGACCCCGCCCGGAGCGTTCGAACCAGCGAAGGACGCGGCTCCCGCGGGGCGGGAAGGGACACCGGGCGAAGAGGAGTTTGCCCCAGGGGCTTCGAACCTCTTCGGATGACAAAGGGGGAGTCCAAGGTGGCTTCGGGACGAGGGACGAGCGGGGGCAAGGGTCAGGCCAAGGGCGGGTGGCTGGGTCAGGTCGCTCCCGAGCCGAACCCCCATCAGGTGAGCTTTGAGTTCGCCCCCGGGAGGACCCCGGCGGGGCCGGCCTCGGACGAAGTGGCGGTGGCCATCGAGCCGGAGCTCCCCGGACAGACCGCCCTGCCCTGGGGGGCGCCGGCGGGGCCGCCCGCTTTCCCTCGGGGCCCGGCCAGGGCCTCATTCCCCGGGTCCGTGGTCGGCACGGCTTTCCCGGCCCCCGCGCCCCACCCGCCCAATCCCTACGACTCGGTCGGCGACCTGTCCGCGCTGGCGGGGCTGGCGGCGGACTGCCGGAAATGCGGACTGCGCCCCGATTGCCGGGGGGTCGTCTTCGGCGAGGGCCACCCCAGGGCCCGGGTGCTGGTGGTCGGCGAAGGCCCCGGGGCGGTCGAGGACGAACTCGGCCGGCCATTCGTCGGGCCGGCCGGCAAACTGCTGGACAAGATCCTGACCTCGGTCGGCTTCACCCGCGAGGAAGTCTACATAACCAATGTCGTCAAGTGCCGTCCACCGGGGAACCGGGTCCCTTTGCCGGATGAGCGGGCCGCCTGCCGACCCTGGCTCGAGGCCCAGATTCGGCTGATCGCCCCGAAGTTCCTCGTCTGCCTGGGGGCTTCGGCGGCCCAGTCGCTGATCGACCCGGACGCTCGGATCACCAAGATCCGCGGGGTCTGGTTCGAACGGCTGGGCCTGAGAGTCATGCCCACCTATCATCCCGCCGCCCTGCTCCGCGACGAGACCAAGAAGCGGCCGGTGTGGGAGGACTTCAAGGCCCTGCGCGCCGAGCACGATCGGGTGCTGGGGGCGGAGGGACCGTCCGGCGGCGCGACGGAGGAGGTCTAGTACCCCGCCGTCTTGTCGACCATGTTCAAGAGCGGCAGGCCTGTCTTGTACCGTTCGAGGTTCTCCACGAAGGCCGCCACCACCCGAGCCAGCTGACGCGGAGAGCTGTTCGAGGCGTGGGGCGAGACGATGACATTGGGGAGGTCCCAGAGCGGGCTGTCGGGTGGCAGGGGCTCGGTCTCGAAGACATCCAGGCCCGCCCCGGCCAGCCGCTTCTCTTTCAGGGCGGCGATGAGGGCGGCCTCATCGACGACCGGTCCCCGGCCGACGTTGTAGAAGTAGGCGCTCGGCTTCATCGCCCGGAACTGAGCCGCGCCGATCAGGTGGCGGGTTTCGGCGGTCAGGGGGATGGCCGCGACGACATGGTCGGAGACGGCGAACAACTCGTCCAGCCGCTCCACCGGCCAGACGTCGTCGAAGAGGTCAGGATCGGGCGCGGGTCGGGCGGACGCCGTAAGGCCCGCGACCGCCGCGCTGCCGGCAGCCCCGCCATGCTTTCTTACGGCCAGCAGTCTCAGGCCGAAGCAGTGGGCCCGCTTGGCGATCTCCCGGGCGACCCCGCCCGAGCCGACCAGGCCCAGCGTGCCGCCTCCCAACTCCCCGAGCCTCAACGGCTTCCATTCGTGGGCGGCCTGCTGCCTATAGATGGTCCTCAAGTCGCGCTCGAAGGCCAGGATCATGGCCATGACGTGCTCGGCCATGGGGACCGCGTGGGCCCCTCGGGAACAGGTCAGAATGGCCGGGCTGGCGCGCATCTCCGGGAACAGGACGGTGTCCGCGCCGGCCGAGAAGAGATGGATCCAGGATAGCCCGGTCCCCTTGGCGACGAGCTCGGGAGTGAGCGGACGGCCCCAGGTGACGAGGATCTCCGCCCGGCCGAGCTTGGCGGCGGCCTCATCGGCCGTCTCGGCGAAGTGGATCTCGGCCTCCGGGACCGCCTCGCGCACCCGATCCAGGTGACTTGGCTTGACCCCCAGGGCAAGGATCTGCATGACCGTGATTCCTCCGTTTCGGTGACGGTGATAACTCATATTCGGCCCCAGAAGGCACCCTCCCTGCCCGGCGCAGGGGGGTCCGGGCGCTTGGCGGGAGGAAGGCGCCCGGGAGCCAACGAATCTTAGGGCATAATACGCCGGGCATAATACGCCGAGGAAGACACCGGAAAGCGAGGGAGTATTGATGCTGACAACCTCGACCAGGGACAGAGATAATCTGTCCAACCTCGGCGAGCTGGAACTGATTGAGCGCATCAGAAGGCAGGTCACTTCGCGGTCGCCCCTGACGATGGGGGCGGGTGCAGCCGACAAACCGCAGGTCATCTTCGGCATTGGCGACGATGCCGCGGTCCTCAGAACGAGCCCGGGACGTTTTCTCCTGGCCACCTGCGACATGCTGTTCGAAGGGGTCCATTTCCTGCCCGGGGTCATCTCCCCTTACGACCTGGGGCGGAAGGCGATGGCCGTGAACCTCAGCGACATCGCCGCCATGGGCGGTTCGCCGCGCTTCGCCCTGGTGTCCATGGCCCTGGCCGCGGCTACCGACGTCGAGGCCGTGACCGGGCTGTACGACGGGCTCATCGATGAGGCCGCCGAGCACGGAGCGACCATCGTCGGCGGCGATATGATCCGCTCGCCTCAGGGGGCGGTCATCGACGTGACGGTCATCGGGGACGTCGACGAGGACAAGCTCATCACCAGGTCAGGCGCCCGACCGGGGGACGTCCTGCTGGTCACCGGGCCTCTCGGGGCGGCCGCCGCCGGCCTGGATGTCCTTCGCGACGGTGGGCTCCGGCAGGCCGTCGGTGACCAGGTGGCCGAGGAGGTCATCCGGGCCCAGCACCGACCGGTGCCGCGCTTTCGCGAGTCACGGCTCCTGGCCGACCTGCATGCCGTCCGGGCGATGATGGACATCAGCGACGGGCTGGCCCGCGACGTCGGGACGATGGCCCGCTCCAGCCATGCCGGGGCCCGGCTGTTCTGGGAAGGCCTGCCGGTGGCTCCCGCGGCCGCCACCGTCGCCCGCGCCCTCGGGCGCGACCCGATTCACTATGCCCTGGCCGGGGGCGAGGACTATGAGCTGCTCCTGGCGGTGGGCATCGACGACGTCGAACGGGTCGTCAAGACCCTGGCCGAGACCACCAACCGGGCGCCGATCCAGGTCGGGGAGGTCGTCGAACCGGAGAAGGGTCTGGTCGTGGCCATGCCGGATGGCACCGAACGAGCGCTTGACCCGGCCGGCTCCGATCACTTCATCCACTAATCCCCCTGAGGACAGGTTCAATGGAGATTCGAACGTCTTCCCCCGAGGCCACCGAGGGTTTTGGCCGGCGGCTTGGGGCGCTGCTCGAACCGGGTGACGTGGTCTGCCTGAGCGGTCCGCTCGGGGCGGGCAAGACCTGCCTGGCCCGGGGGATCCTGGCCGGGCTAGGGGTCAAGGGCCCCGTCCAGAGCCCGACCTTTGTCATCATTCACGAGCACGTGGGCCGCTGGCCGGCCTATCATATCGATGCCTACCGGCTGGAGTGCGGTGAGGACGTGGCCACCCTCGGCTTAGAGGAATACCTTTCCGGGGATGGCGTGGCCGTCGTCGAGTGGCCGGAGAACATCGCCGACCTGGTCCCGGAGGACGCTGTCTGGATCAGCCTCGCCCGGCTGCCCGGCGAAGGCCCGGACGAGCGGAAGCTGACCGTGACCGCCACCGGACGGCCGGGGCAAAGGCTCAAGGAGTTGACCGCCGGGTGATTGTTCTTGGTCTCGAGACGGCGACGGCCGTCTGCGGGGTGGCCCTCATCAGCCAGGACCGGATGCTGGCCGAGTTGTCCACGGCCGGCCGGCTGACCCACTCGCAGCGGCTCATGCCGCTGGTCGATCAAGCCCTCAACGAGGCCGGGGTTGCCCGCGCCGAGGTCGACGGGATTGCCGTCAGCGCCGGGCCGGGCTCCTTCACCGGGCTGAGGATCGGCCTGGCCACGGCCAAAGGCCTCGGCTACGCTTTGGAGCGGCCGGTCCTCACCGTGCCGACCCTGGATGCCTTGGCCTTCAATGTCTGGTCTTGGCCCGGGCTGATCTGCCCCCTCCTCGACGCCCGCAAGGGGCAGGTCTACGCGGCCCTCTACCGGGCCGGCGGGCCGGCCTCCGGGCAGCCCCTGCGACGACTCGGCGGATACTGGGCCGTCGACCTCGCACTACTCCTCGATCGGGTCAGCGCCTTCAACGAGCCGATCCTCTTTCTGGGCGACGCCCTGAGTCGTTATGGCGGGGTGGTCCAGGAGCGCCTCGGGGAGAAGGCTCGCTTCGCCCCCGTCGCCCGGCGTTTCCCGTCGGCCGGCAGCGTCGCCGAGATCGGGCTCCGTCTGCTCGCCTCAGGCCGGCGCCCCGATGCGGCAAAAGCCGTACCGATCTACATCCGCCCTTCGGAGGCCGAGGCCAAGGCCAAGGCCAAGGCCAAGGCAAACGCGGGGACCAAGGCGAACCCCGGGACCAAGGCGAACCCCGGGACTCGGTCCGCCGCAGCTAATGGGAGCAGGTGAACTCTTGGCCGACGAAATGGCGATCCTGCCGATGCGCCTGAACGACCTGGAGGACGTGATGGAGGTCGAGCGGGCCTCTTTTTCCAGCCCCTGGTCGAGACAGGCCTTCGTCCGCGAGCTGACCGACAACGTGTACGCCCATTACATCGTGGCCCGGGTCAGCGCCCGGGTGATGGGTTATGCCGGGATGTGGCTGGTCATGGGCGAGGCCCACGTGACCAACATCGCCATCCACCCCGACTTCCGCGGGCGGGGCTTCGGTGAACGGCTCCTCCGCCGCCTCATGGAGGAGGCCGTGACCGGCCACGCCAACCGGATGACCCTCGAGGTGCGCAAGACTAACCAGGTGGCCCGACGGCTCTATGACAAGCTGGGCTTTTCGGCCCAGGGCCTCCGCAAGCGTTACTACACGGATACCAATGAAGACGCCATCATCATGTGGAACGACGACATCCGGAAGACCCTGGGACTCGGCGGCGAGGACGAGGAGACAGGCTCGGCCGATGAACAGGGGACCGGAGGGACCGACCGGGCGGCCCGGGAGGGCGGCCGTGGGAATCGCTGAAGGCGGCCTGATCCTGGCCATCGAAAGCTCCTGCGACGAGACGGCGGCGGCGGTCATCCAGGATGGGACGATCATCCGCGCCAACGTCGTCGCCTCGCAGGTCGACCTGCACCGGCGGTTCGGCGGCGTGGTCCCGGAGATCGCCTCTCGGCGCCACCTCGAGTTGTCCATACCGGTCGTTCAGGCGGCCCTCGAACAGGCCGGGGTGGTCCCCGCCGACCTCGCCGCCGTCGCCGTGACCAGCGGGCCCGGACTGGTCGGGGCCCTTCTGGTCGGCCTCTCTTTAGCCAAGGGGCTGGCCTTCGGCTGGCAAAAGCCGGTGGTCGGGGTGAACCACCTCGAAGGCCACATCTACGCCAACTTTCTGGCCATCGATGAGGGCGGCCGGCCCATCGGCGATGGCCGGCCGCCCGGGTTTCCCTTCCTTTGCCTGGTCGTCTCCGGCGGCCACAGCGACCTCATCTACGTCTCCGGGCACGGCGAGCGGAGGGTCCTCGGCCGGACCAGAGACGACGCGGCCGGAGAGGCCTTCGACAAGGTGGCCCGGGCCATCGGACTAGGCTACCCCGGGGGCCCCCTTCTGGATGCGCTGGCCCGTGAGGGCCACGGCGACCCGCGGGCGATCGACCTCCCCCGGGCTTATCTGGAGCCGGGGAGTCTGGACTTCAGCTTCTCCGGCCTGAAGACGGCCGTCGTCAATTACCTCGAGCGGGCCGGCCTGAGCCAGACCGCGGTCAATCGAGCCGACCTGGCGGCCAGCTTCGAGCAGGCCGTGGCCGACGTCCTGGTGGACAAGACTGTCGCCGCCGCGAGGCTGGTCGGGACGACCCGGATCGTCCTCGCCGGAGGGGTGGCCGCCAACTCCGCCCTGCGGCGGACGATGGAGGAACGGTCGGCCGCCGAGGGCTTGTCAGTCCGCTTCCCGCCGCTCTCCTTGTGCACGGATAATGCGGCGATGATCGGCGCCGCCGGATACTTCCGCATGGTCGGCGGGTTCCGCTCGGGCCTCGACCTGAACGCCGACCCCAACTTGGCCCTGGAGTGAGCGGCCGAGACCCGGCGAGCCGCGCCGAGCCTCAGGATGCAGCTTTTCCTTCCAAATGTCGAACCAAGTCGAAGGGTTGACTCACAAACGCCATGCCGGTCTTGTGGGCGGCGTGGATAAAAACAGCAAGGCCAGCTAAACGCGATTCATGCCTGTGGATAAGACTGTGGATTGTGTGGATTATGTCCACGACGGGCCTGAGAGAACGGCTTATGTCACGGTTTTTCTAATTAGGACCGCCGCTTTTCGACCATTGACGTACCGGGGCGACCTCAGCCCCGGCCATTGAGAAAACCAGGCTCCACCGGGAGGGCCCGCCGATGGGTGTGCAGATCATCCTGTGGTTGCAGCACTTCTCAAGCCCAGTAATAGACTCGGCCTTTCGGGCCATCAGCGACCTCGGGAGTGAGGCCTTCTATCTGGCCGCGGTGCCCATCGTCTTCTGGTCGCTGAACAAACGCCTCGGCATCGGTCTGACCTACGTCTTCCTATTCTCCTCGTGGGCCAACGCCGGACTGAAAGGCTTCTTCACCACCGCCCGGCCGGCCGTACCGGTCCGCAACCTGTACCCCGAGTCGGCCGCCGGCTACGCCTTTCCCAGCGGCCACGCCCAGGGCAGCGCGGCCTTCTGGGGCTTCCTGGCCACCCAATCGAGGAGCCGCCTCTTCTCGCTGCTGGCCGGGCTGATCATCGTCCTCGTCGGACTATCCCGGGTCTACCTCGGGGTCCATTGGCCGGCCGACGTCATCGGCGGCACCGCCCTCGGCCTCGGCCTGAGCTTCGTCTACGCCTGGCTATCTGGTGTGACCCGCGGCCGGCGGGCGCCCTTCGCCGTCCGGCTGGTGATGGGGATCTTGGTCCCCTTGGTCATGCTTTTCGTCTACCGCGGTCCAGACGGGCCCAAGATCGCCGGCTTCCTCCTCGGGATGGCCGTCGGCTGGGCTTTTGAGGAGCGCTTCGTCGGCTTCCGCCCGGAGGGCCCGTTCTGGGCTCAGGTCTTCAAGGTGGCTGTCGGTCTTGGTCTATTGCTCGGCCTGAGGGTCGGACTGAAGCTGGTCGTGGGCGAGGGCCTCTGGCCCGACCTCGGGCGGTATTCCTTCCTCGGGCTGTGGGGCGCCTTCATCTGGCCGCTCATCTTCGTCCGCCTCGGCTTGGCCCAAGCTGGCCCGGCCCACGGTGGCCCGGCCCGCGCGGGCGTGACCCACCCCGGCTCGCCGTCGTCGCCGCAAGGTCCGCGGCCCAGATGATCGGGGTCTCCGCCGGCCCCATGGCCGTCAAGGCGGCGGCCGAGTGGGGTGCCCGCCGCTACGGGGTCCTCCCGATAACCTCGGTCTGCGACATGAGCTGCCTGTTCTGCAGCAACCGCCAGAACCCGTCCGGGGTGACCACCTTTCAGCTCGGCCCGAGGACCGCCGAGGAGGTCAGGGAGACCCTGGGATGGATGGAGGACCCCGAGCGGATCGTCGTCGGCGAGTCCGTCACCCGGATCGACGAAGGTGAGCCATTCACCCATCCTCAGTTGCTCGACCTGCTCAGCTTGGCCCGGGAAGGCTACCCGCGGGCCGTGCTCCAGGTGACCACCAACGGTTCTCGGTTGACCCGCGAGGCGGTCCGGGGTCTGGCCGCCCTGTCCCCGGTCGAGGTCATCGTCTCCCTCAACAGCGCGGTCGAGGCCAACCGGCGCCGCCTGATGGGTGACGGCAAGCCACAGCGGGCACTGTCCGCCATCGACTTCCTGGCCGAGGCGGGCCTGCCGTTCCAGGGCAGCCTGGTCGCCCTGCCCCACCTGGTGGGCTGGGACGACCCGGCCCGGACCGTGTCCTTCCTCGACGAGCGTGGGGCCTCCCTGATCCGGATCTTCCTGCCGGGCTACACCAAGCTTGCCCCGACCGAACTTCGCTTTCCCCTGAGCCTTTGGGACGATCTCGCCCGCCTCGTCGACGACTTGGCCGGGGTGTCCACGGCGCCGCTGGTCCTCGAACCGCCCCGCCTGACCGACCTTGCCGCCCGTGTCGAAGGGGTGGCCAAGGACGGCCCGGCGGCCAAGGCCGGGATCCGCCGAGGCGACGTCATCCGGTCGGTCGATGGTGACGAGGTCATCAGCCGCTTTGACGCCCACGTGGCGGCCACCGAGGCCGGCCCGGCGCGACTCGTCGTCGACCGGCCGGGGGCCGGCGAGCTCTCAATCCAACTGGTCAAGGAACCCGACGAGCGGCCCGGCTTCGTCGTTCACTACGACCTTGACCCGGCCCGCCTCCATCACGCCGCCGAGCTGCTGCATAACGGCCCGCGGCCGGCCACCGTCCTCACGTCGACCCTGGCCGGGGACGTCGTTCGGCTGGGCCTCGTGCGGGTCCTCGAACCGGAGGCCCTCCAGGGGGTGGCCGTGGAGGTCGTGGAGAACGCCTTCTTCGGCGGCTCGATCATGACCGCCGGCCTGACCGTCGTCTCCGACTACCTGCGGGTCCTCGGGCGAATCAAGGTCACCGCGCCGGCCCCGCGCCTGATCCTCGTCCCGTGGGAACCATGGGATCAGGACCACACCGATCTAACCGGCCGCTCGCTCCGGGAACTCAAGGTCTTCTCCGGAGCCGAGGTCGAACTGGTTTGAAGCCGGCGCCCGCCGCCCATTGAAGGGCGCCCCCGGGCGTGCTATAATGCGATAATACCGAGCGGGGAGGAACCACCAACCATGCCTGGCCAGAGAAAGAGACCCGAAGACCAAGACACCCGCTTCGCCTTGGAAGGACTGACCTTTGATGACGTCCTCCTCGTCCCCGGCGAGTCGAGGGTCCTGCCGCGGGACGTCGACGTCTCCACCCGCCTGACCAGGAAGCTCAGGCTGAACATCCCCCTCCTGTCTTCAGGGATGGACACGGTGACCGAGGCCAGGATGGCCATCGCCATCGCCCGTGAGGGCGGGCTCGGAGTCATCCACAAGAACATGCCCATCGATCGGCAGGCCTCCGAGGTGGACAAGGTCAAGCGCTCGGAGCATGGGGTGATCACCGACCCCATCTTCCTTTCTCCACAGGACACCGTCGATCAGGCCCTGGCGATCATGTCCCGTTACCACATCTCGGGCGTGCCCGTGGTCGAGGGGGGCCGGCTGGTCGGCATCCTGACCAACCGGGACATCCGCTTCATCGAGGATACCCACCAGGCCATCGGCCGGGTGATGACCAGGGACCACCTGGTCACGGCGCCGGTCGGGACGACCCTCGACGAGGCCAAGCGGATCCTGGCCAAGCACAAGATCGAGAAGCTGCCCCTGGTCGACAAGGACTTCGCCCTCAAGGGCCTGATCACGATCAAGGACATCGAGAAGGCCCGCAAGTATCCGAACTCGGCCAAGGACGCCCGGGGCCGGCTCCTGGCCGGCGCGGCGGTCAGCGTCAGCGAGGAGGCCCTGGACCGGACGGACCGGCTGATCGAGGCCGGCGTCGACGTGATCGTCCTGGACAGTGCCCACGGGCATTCCCGCAACGTCATTGATCTCCTCAAGAAGCTGAGGAAGCGCCACCCCGACCTGGAGCTGGTGGCCGGCAACGTGGCCACTGGAGAAGGGGCCCGCGACCTCGCCGAGGCCGGGGCCAGCGCCGTCAAGGTCGGGGTCGGGCCCGGCTCGATCTGCACGACCCGGGTCGTGGCCGGGATCGGCGTCCCGCAGATCACGGCGATCTTCGAGGGCTACAAGGCGATCGGGCGGAGCGACGTGCCGATCATCGCCGATGGCGGGATCAAGTATTCCGGCGACATCACCAAGGCCATCGCCGCCGGCGCCGACTCGGTCATGATCGGCAGCCTCTTCGCCGGGACCGAGGAGAGTCCCGGGGAGATGGAGATCTACCAAGGACGCAGCTTCAAAGTATATCGTGGGATGGGCTCGGTGGGGGCGATGCGGGCCGGGTCGGCCGACCGCTACTTCCAGGAGAGCGACATGAAGCTCGTCCCGGAGGGCATCGAAGGCCGCGTGCCCTACCGCGGACCGCTCTCGGAGACCGTCTTTCAGATGGTCGGCGGGCTCCGCTCGGGGATGGGCTACTGCGGGGCCAAGAGCATTGAGGACCTGAAGACCAAGACGCACTTCATCCGGATCACCTCGGCCGGCCTGCGGGAGAGCCACCCGCACGATGTCAACATCACCAAGGAGGCCCCAAACTACTCCATCCGCGAATAGCCCGGGGGCGGCCTATCGCCCCGGGAGTCTCATCCGTCCGCGATTCCTCAGTCCTTGCCTGGAGGCCCCGGTCATGCCGACCGGGGCCTCCGCGTTCCCGACCCGCAGCCTGCCGGCGGCCGCCGGCGAACCGCACTACCGGATGGTCGCGTGGGCACACTAGGCGAGTCGGTAGTGACCCCCGGGGGGAGTGATCGGGTGCGCGGTCCGCGCGGATCGGTCGTCGAGGCCGGCCGACGTCAGGCGATGCGGGTGGTCTGGTTTCTGGTCCTGGCCGGACTGCTCTACTTCATCTATCGGCGCCCGGCCGTGGCCATTCCCGGCCCGGCCGCCCGCCTCCTGACGGCCACCCACGCCCTCCCAAGCTACGCCCTGATGTCCATGGCTCGGATGCTCGCCGCCTACCTGCTGGCCCTGGGGTTTTCGCTCCTCTATGGCTACGTCGCCTGGGCCAGTCCGGCCGTCGGCCGCTTCCTGATGCCCCTCCTCGACGTCCTCCAGTCCGTCCCGGTCCTGGGTTTCTTCCCGGCGGCGGTGTTCTTCTTCGTTGGCTTTTTCCACGGCGGACGGCTGGGGTTGGAACTCGCCGCCGTCTTTCTCATCTTCACCAGCCAGGCCTGGAACATCACCTTCGGGGTCTACGAGGCCCTGACAACCATCCCCCAGGACCTCCAGGAGGCCGCCAGGGCCTTCGGATTGGGACCGGGCCTGCGTTTCTCCAGGCTGCTCTTCCCGGCGATGGTCCCCAAGCTGGTCTATAACAGCATGCTTTCCTGGGCCGGGGGCTGGTACTTCCTGATCGCCTGCGAGATCATCGCCCTCGGCCCGATCAACT
Organism: Bacillota bacterium; assembly: GCA_036504675.1. Taxonomy (NCBI): domain Bacteria; kingdom Bacillati; phylum Bacillota; species Bacillota bacterium. The sequence continues at coordinate 11,310 of DASXUT010000153.1, forward strand.
ACACCCTGCCCGGGCTGGGCAGCTACCTGATTAACACGGCCCAGGCCGGCCGGCTCGACCTGACCATGATCGGGTTGGCGGTCCTGGTCGCCCTGATCATCCTCCTGGACCTGCTCCTCTGGAGGCCACTGGGCGTCTGGGCGGCCCGCTTCAAGTACGAGTACTTGGCCGGCGGGTCGGCCCCGACCTCCCGCCTCCTGACGATGTGGCGAAAATGGCCGGTGGCGCGCCTGACGACGGTGGCCGGCTCGGCGGTCTGGTCCCTGACCAGGCGGGTGTACCGGGCCATCGTCGGACCCCCGGGAAAGGCGGCCGCCCGGGCCCGCCGGGCGGCCGAGGCGCGGTGGCCCGGCCTGGCCGAGCGCTTCATCGGTCTGGCCGGCCGGGCGGTGGGCTGGGCCGTCACCACCGGGATCCTGTATCTCGTCGCCCGGTCGGTCGTCTCCCTGGCCCGGCTGATGCTCCAGCCGCTGCCCCCAGAGGCCCGCCTGATCCCGGCCGGCTTGGGGGCCTCGTTCCTTCGCCTAGCCGCGGCCTACCTCATCTCCCTGGCCTGGACCCTGCCGGCGGCGTATTACGTCGCCTCGAGCGACCGGGCCTACGGGTTCCTGATGCCGGTCTTCGAGGTCCTGGCGTCGGTCCCGGCCACGGCCCTCTTCCCGGTGATCGTCTTCGTCATCGCCCGGCGGGCCGGCGGGATGAACCTGGCCGCCGTCCTCCTGGCCCTCACCGGGATGCAGTGGTATCTCCTGTTCAACCTGATCTCCGGGGTCCGATCGCTGCCCGCCGACCTGAAGGAGGCCGCCCAGGCATACGGCCTCAAGGGTCGCCTGTACCTGATCCGGGTCGTCCTGCCGGCGGTCTTCCCGTCGCTGGTCACCGGGAGCATCACCGCCTGGGGCGGCGGCTGGAACGCCCTGATCATCGCCGAGTATGTGGTCTACGGCGGTCAGACCTTCACCGCCTTCGGCATCGGCTCTCTGCTTGACCAGGCCACCTATCAGAGCGGTAACCTGCAACAGATCTGGTTGGCCTTGATGTCCATGGTCCTCCTCATCGTGGCCACCAACCGCCTCTTCTGGCGACCCCTTTACAACCTGGCCGCACGCCGGTTCAAGATCGACTACTGAGCGGGTGATCCTCCTGGCCCTCCTGGAACTTCGGGACGTCTCCAAGGTCTATAGCGACGAGGGCCGTTCCATCACCGTCCTGGACGGGGTCTCGTTCTCCGTGGCCGAGGAAGAGTTCGTCTGTCTCGTCGGTCCATCGGGCTGCGGCAAGAGCACCCTCCTGCGGATGGTCGCCGGGCTGGATCAGGTGACCTCGGGCCGGATCCTCTACGACGGGCGTCCGGTCACCGGGGTCGACCCGCACATCGCCGTGGTCTTCCAATCCTTCGCCCTCTTCCCGTGGCTGACCGTGAGCCAGAACGTCGAGCTGGGCCTGGAGGCCCGGAGGGTGGAGCCGGCCGTCCGGCGGCGGCTGACCGACAAGTACATCGACCAGGTTGGGTTGGACGGCTTCGAAGAGGCCTATCCCCGCGAGCTGTCCGGGGGGATGAAGCAGCGGGTCGGGATCGCCCGGGCGCTGGCCGTCGAGCCTCGACTGCTGTGCATGGATGAGCCGTTCTCGGCCCTCGACGCCCTGACCGCTCAGAACCTCCGCGAAGAGGTCCTCAGCCTGTGGGCCGATCCGGCCCTCAAGGTCAGTTCGATCATCATGGTCACCCACGGCATCGAGGAGGCTGTCTTCATGGCCGACCGGATTGTCACCTTTTCGGCCCGCCCCGGACGGGTCATCGAGATCCTCCCCGTGCCCCTGTCGCGCCCGCGCAACCGTAAGGACGAGACCTTTCAGCGGCTGACCGACCAGGTCTATTCGCTCATCGTCTGATTCGCCGCCATCAATGGTCCGGCGATTCTCTGGAGGGAAAGCCCCTTGGAACTCATCTTGCTGCCCGACGTCAGCCTGTCCGAGGTCATGGGCTTCTGCGAACTGCTCGAGGACGCCGGCGGCCAGGAGGACGTCTACCGGATCTCCGAGTCGCTGAACCTCGAGCTCGACGACATCCTCCCGGTCATCGAGGCGGGCGAGCTCCTGGGTTTGATCCAGGCCGGGCGCGGGGACGTCGTCCTGACCGGGCTGGGCCGCTCGTTCCTGCACGCCGATGTCAACCGCCGCAAAACGATGCTGGCCGGGCAGTTGGCGCCGCTCGGGGTGTTCCGGACCGTCCTCGCGACCCTTCGCCAACGGCGCCACAATCACGCCCCGAAACGCCTGTTCTTTGACCTCTTCGCCGAGCATCTCCCGGATGAGGAGGCCGAACGCCTCCTGAAGACGGTTATCGACTGGGGGCGCTACGCCGAGCTCATCGGCTTCAGCCCGGAGACCGAAGAGATCTATCTCGATAAGGGGTGAGATCACTTGACCCACTCGCCATTCATCACCCGAAGCAGGTTGCGAACCACCAGGCGGTCGTCGAAGGGTCGTTCCCAGCCGTGAAAGACCTGCTTGGTCTCGTTGCCCTTGCCGGCGATGACGACCATGTCACCCGAACCGGCCTGCCGGAGGGCCTCCCGGATGGCCTCATAGCGGTCGATGATCACCGTGTACTTGTCCTCCAACCCGGAGTCGATGCCTCGTTCGATCTCCCGGACGATCTGCTCCGGGTCCTCAGAATAGACGTTGTCGAGGGTGATGATGGCATAGTCCGCCAGCCGGGCGGCGACGTCGCCCATATAGGGGCGCTTGGTCCGGTCCTTGTCGCCCTCGCAGCCGAAGACGACGATGGTCCGCCCGTGCGGTTGTTCCCTTGCCGCCTGCAGGACCTTCTCGAGGGCATCGGGGTTGTGGGCGAAGTCGACGATGACCGTGAAGGGCTGGCCGCAATCAATGATCTCAAAGCGGCCGGGGACGCAGGTCAGGGTCTCGATGCCCCGCTTGATCGTCTCCAGGTCGATCCCGTCGACCAGGCCGACGGCGGCCATGGCCAAGCAGTTGTAGAGGTTATAACGGCCTGGAAGGTGCGAGTCGACGGCGATCCCGCCGATGGGCGTGCAGATCACGTAGGAACTGCCGAACAGCCGGGGCCGGATGTGCCTGGCGGTGACGTCGGCCGGACGGTCGAGGCCGAAGGTCACGATCTGGGCCCGAGTGACCCCGGCCAGGCGACCCGACGAGGGGTCGTCGACGTTGAGGACGGCCGTCTGCGGTCCGAGTTTGCGGGCCTTGACTCCGAGATCCTCGAAAAGCTTGGTCTTGGCCGCCAGGTACCGATCGAAGTTGCCGTGGAAATCGAAGTGATCACGGGTGACATTAGTGAAGACGGCGATGTCAAACTCGCATCCGACCACCCGGGCAAGCTCAAGGGCGTGGGATGATACCTCCATGGCCACGTGGGTGACCCCGCTGTCGACCATCTCGCGCAGCAGGTGTTGAAGGTCGATCGAGTCCGGGGTGGTCCGCTGGGCCGGGATGACTTGCCCATCGATATGATTATGGATTGTTCCGATGAGGCCGGTGTTCATCCCGGCCGCCCGGTAGAGCGACTCGATCAGGAAGGTCGTGGTCGTCTTGCCGTTGGTGCCGGTCACCCCGACCACCCTGAGCCGGTCGGTGGGGTGACCGAAGAAGGCGGTGGCCATCCGGGCCAGGGCGTCCCGGGAGTCGTAGACCTCGAGCCGAGGGATGGCCGTCCCGTCCGGAAATTGCTTTTCTTCCCCGAGCTCAAAGGCCAGCCGAAGGGCCATCTCCTCGGGGGACCCCGGCGCCGGCCGCTGGACGGCGACGGCTCTCGCCCCGCGGCTGATGGCCTCCCCGATGTAGGAGTGCCCATCCTTCTTGTAGCCGTGGATGCAGACGAAGAGGTCTCCGGGGGCCACCCGACGGGAGTCGTTGGTGATGCCGCTGACCTCGATGTCCGTGTCGCCGAATACCCGCCAATCATCGCGGTCCAAGGCTTGGCAAAGCTGTCCCAGTCTCATCCCGGCAATGCCCCCTGGGGAGACGAATCATCTTTCGGCCCATTATTATGCCCACCAGCGGCCCGAACACGGGGTGGATAGGGTCCGGATAAAGGCCCATTGCCTGGGCGAAACTCACGGGTGATGGGCCGCCTAGTGCCTATCTTATGAACGAAGGAGCGGGGCCGTCACCGGCCCCGCTTACGTCATTGTTTCTGGTGATGTATTTTTCCCGCGCGGCCGAGTCGCCGCCTCACCCCTTGGCGCTGATGTTCACCCCGTCCAGGAGAATCCAGGGCAGCGTTCCGTCGAAGGTCCGCTTGGTTTCCCGGGAGAGGCCGGAAAGCTGGCTGTGCATGGCCTCAAAAGCGTTGGCCGAGAACATGCAGTCCTTGATCCGGCCGGTGATCCTGCCGTTCTCGATCTTGAAGCCGAGCACGACATTGCCGTTGACCTCGCCGGCCAGGAGGTTGCCGGCCCAGGCGCCCATCAGCTGGTCGATGAGAATCCCGTCGCGGATCCCCTTGATCATCGAAGCCAGGCTGGCCTGGCCGGGGGGAAGGACCAGTTGAGAGGTGGCCGGGGCGGGGGCCGACTCGAGCCCGTGACGCCAGCCGTTGCCGGTTGACTCCCGTCCGAGCGCCTTGGCCGTCCGTAGGTCCAGGTAGAAGGAGGCCAACTGGCCACGGTCGATGAGGGTCGTCTTCCGGGTCGGGACGCCCTCGTCATCGAACCAGGCGGAGGCGGGCGAGCGGGCCAGGGTTGGGTCATCGTGGAGGGTGAAGGCCGGGCTGAAGAGGGCCTGGCCGAGCTTGTCCCGCCACGGAGAGATACCTCGCTCGACGGCCTTTCCGTCGAGGCAGGAGATGAAAGGACGGAGGAGGTCGCCGGCCGCGTTCGGAGTCAGGATGGCCGGATAGCGTCCGGTCTTGATGGGGATGTTGACCCGCCCCAGGCGCAGGTCCTCGATAACCTTCTGATACAGGCGCGGGACGTCGACGGAGAGGTCGGTCGATCCATCCCCGTCATAGACGTCAAGCATGTTCTCCCCCTCGACCAGGTGGCCGAGGACGAAGACCTCGTACTCGGTCCGGCGATAGCGGCCGGAGAAGCCGCTCGTGGTGAGCACTCCGGACTCGTGGACCGACCGGGTCAGGCCGACCGTCGTCAGGACCTGGGGGTCATAGGTCGTGACCGCCTCGATGATCTGTCGGCCGGTGTCCACCAGGTCTTCGACCGGCAGGGAGGCGACCTTCTCGTCATCGATCTCGACCTTGTTCGGGGTGGCCCGGGGGGCGAATTCGAAGGAAGCCGGAGCCCCGTAGGTGCTGGCGGACAGGGCATTGTCGACGAGGGTGTCCCAGTCGCCCTCCTTGGTGGTCGTCGAGAAGCCGATCCGTCCGTCCTTGATGAGGCGGAGGGCCACGCCGAAGGTGGCGTTGGTCTGGATCTCCTTGAGTTTGTTGTTCTCGTAAGTCACCGGGGTCCCGGCGGCCCGCCGCCAGAAGACCTCGGCTGCGTCGCCCACCTTCTGCGCCTTGCTCAGGAGCTCCTCGAGGTTGGCCGGCATGGTCAATCCCTCCCCCCGATGACGACCTTCTGAATCCGCATGTGCGGCGACCACTCGCTGGTCGGGAGGGGGGCCTGGGCCCCCTTGCCGCAACCGCCGCCGGACTCGTGAGCTTCGAAGTCCGAGCCGACCAGGTCAATGTGGCCCAGGGTGGTAAAGACGTTGCCGGTCAGGGTGACGTCGCGGACCAGTTCGCCCAGGCGGCCGTCCCGGATCATGTAGGCCTCGCCGGCCGAGAAGGTGAACATCTCACCGTTGGTCTGCCCGCCGTAGGCCCTGACCGCGTAGACGCCGAGCTTGATCCCTCTGAGCATGTCTTCGAAGGTCGACTCACCCCGTTCGATGCAGGTGTTCCGCATCCGGCAGATGGGGGGGAAGCGGTAGTCGATGGCCCGAGCGTTTCCGGTCGGCCGCTCGCCCAGCTTGCCGGCTGTCTCCCGGGAGTGTAGGCGGCCGACCAGGACGCCCTCCTTGATCAGGTAGGTCTTTTCGGTCGGGATCCCTTCGTCGTCGTACTTCAAGTAGCCGCGGGCTCCTTCGTCGAGGCCGGTGTCGTAGATGTTCAGGAACTCCCCGCCGAACCGCTTGCCCAGGGCCATCACCCGTTGAAGGTTCTTGTCTTCGTAGACGTTGTCACCTTCGGAGAGGTGTCCGAAGGCTTCATGGGCGAAGATCCCGGTGAGGATGGGATCGGTGATCACCGTGTACTCGCCGCCCTTGATCGATTGGGCCTTGAGGAGGGCCACCGCGGTGGTTGCCGCCCGATGGATCCTCCCCTCCAGGCCGAGGACCACGTCGAAACCACTTGAGCCGCCGAAGCCGACGCTGGAAACCTGGGTCAAGTCTCCGTCCACGGCCATCGCCGTAACACTACCGCCAGTGTCGCTCTTCTCTTGTTCGATATAAGTCCCCTCGGAGCTGGCGAAGTAGATTTGACTGTACTTGTCCTGGTAGATGACGGACGAGCTCTTGACCGGCGGGCCGAAATCCAGGACGGCCCGGTTGTAATCGCCGAGGACGGCCATCTTCTTCTCCAGGGAGACCTTCCGCGGGTCGGCTCCCGGCTTCAGCTCGACCCGATCCTCGATGACCGGGGCCGGGGCCAGGTGGCTACGCTCCCCACGGGCTCGGCCGATCAGGCCGGCCTGGCGGATGGCCATGGTCACCTTGGACTCGAGGTCCTCGACCCGGTTGAAGGAGACGAAGCCCCAGCCACCGTCCACGAGGGCCCGGATGTTACCACCGTAGACCACGGACTGGCCGACGTTGTCCAGGGTGGGGCCGCGGAACTGGACCTTCGTGACGTGACTCTCCTCGAAGCGGACTTCGAGGTAGTCGGCGTCCTGGTGGCGGACGGCCCCGGTCAGAAATGACTTCAAGATCGCACCCCCTCATCGGCCGGTCGAGCATCCCGCTTCCTGTCGTTGGCCTCGTCTGGCCGCGTCCGGCGAATCTTCGGCGGTCCAGGCCCCATTTCCTGCAAGACACAGGGGCGCACGCGAAGTGCGCCCCTGCCCTGTCCCACCTTCATGAATCTCCAGCCAAGCCGTGCGGCCTGGGCCTCAGGACTTCTTGGTCCCCCCGGAAACCCCGCCCGTGCCGGCGCCTGTCGCCGTCCTGGTGGTGGTCCCGGTCTTGCCGGTCCCGGTCCCGCCGGTGGCGCCGCCCTCGTTGTGGACGGTCGACTCGAGCTTCTGGACCTTCTGTCGGCTCGGGCGTTGGGCGTCGAGGCCGATCTCGTTGGCCACCTCGAACTGGAATCGGTTCAAGTCGAAGCGATCAAAGCCGCCGAGGTTCTGGTTCGCCCCGAGGTTGCCCTGAGCGGTGTTGGACCCGACCGAAGCCTGGGTGAGGTTGCCCGAGGTGGTTATGTTCTCAAAACCGCGCGCCCGCGAATACTTCTTCCCAGCCATATGGTCACCTCCTCGGGTTTATGCTGCCCATCGCGGTGTCCATCATAGCTGGGATTTTTCGTCGAGAAAGGCTTGGCCCACAAGCCCCCGAAACCGGCCGCGCAAGGTCCGCGGACGCGGCGTGATTCGCTGTCACAAAGCTGGTCAACTTCTTATGTAATAGACCCCGTAGCCGCCGGCCGGGTAGTTGAAGTGGATGTTGCCGCGAGGGCACAGGTACAGGCAGGCCCCGCACTCCAGGCAACGCTGGTAGTGGATGGTGATCAGCCGTCCCATCTGGGCCAGGGCCTTCGAACGCACCTCGTCGGCGCTTGCCGGCCCGCCGCGCCACTCGAAGACCCCCGCCGGGCAAACGGTGAGGCAGGGACGGGCGCACTCGGCGTCGCCGCAGAGGGCCGGATCCTTCAGCCAGAGGCTGGGCTCGGGCGGAGGGTTGAACGAGTCCCGGGTGGTCTTGGCCGCCGGGGTCGTGCAGAGGTCTTCGCCCATCAGTACTCCACCCAGGCGGCCTGGAGGGCGTCACGAAGGACCTTGCCGAGTGGCTCGACCCGTCGGATTGTTCGCAGGATCCGCCGCCGGCGCTGGCGGCTGGTGTCCGGGTAGACCATCGACATCTCGTGGCCGAAGGCGTTTACCAGGTTCGAGTAGGTCTCGACGAGGTCGGGATGGGCCCCGTAGTAATCGGGAACCCAGCGATTGTAGCGTAGATCCTTCCAGACATAGGTCTGCCGGAAGAGTTCCGGGTAACGGCGGAGGGTCTTGGCCGAGAAGTCCCCTTTCTGCTTGGCCTCGATGATGGCCCGGGCGGCGGCCCTGGCCGAGACCATCGCCGGCCCCAGGCCCTGGGTCCCGTTGGCCAGGTTGGCGGCGTCCCCGACGATCACCGCTCCGTCGTGAGCCAGCTTCGGGACCCCGTCGTAGCCGGCCTCGGGAATCAGGTGGGCCGAGTACTCGATGGTCTTCCCACCGTCGAGGAGCGGCTTGAGGGCCGGATGGGCCTTGCCGCGCTCGAGGAACTCGTTGGGGTTTAGGTCGGCCTTCATGATCCCCTCGAGGTGGGCTCCGAAGTTGATCCCCACCGAGTCCTGGTTGGTGTAGAGCGAACCGGTCCCGTTGACCCCGGCGGTGCAATAGCCGTACATGGCCAGGATGGCCCCCTGGTTCGGGCCCAGTCCGAAGCGGTGCTCGATCTCCTCGGCCGACAGGGCCAGGGTCTCCTTGGCGTACAGGGATACCAGGTCTGGTTTCGACAGCTGAACGTAGCCTGCCCGCCGGCTGACGATGGGGTTGACCCCCTCGGCGATGACCACCACGTCGGCCAGGAGCTCCCGAGTCGCCTGCCCGTCTGCTCCGACTGGGTGGTCGACGCGGACCCCGACCGCCCGCTCGCCGTCCTTGAGGACCTCGTCGACGCGGTAGCCGGCCAGCAGCGTCGCCCCGGCGGCGACGGCCTTGTCGGACATCCAGAGGTCGAGACGGGCCTTGACCGCACACAGCCGGTTGAGAGGCGGACGGGTGAAGGATGCGCCGTTGACCCCGAAGGTGACCACCGAATCGGCGGCCATCACCCAGAACTCCTGGCGGGTGGCGATCCGCTCATAGGGGTGCTCGGCCAGGAGATCCGGGACCAGATCCGGGAGGACCTCCTGGAAAACCTGGACCGGCACGGCGGCCCCGCCGATGTTCTTCGAGCCGGGGACCGGCCCGCGTTCTATGAGCAAGACGTCCAGGCCCTCCCTGGCCAAGAGGTAAGCGGCCGTGTTGCCGGCCGGCCCAGCCCCGACGACGATGACGTCGTGACGGTTTGAGATGGCGGTCAGATCGGGCTCTCCCTGGGGCTCGGCCGGCTCACCCCGCGGTTCGGCCGACCCCTCGGCGCGGACGGTCTCCAGGAGACGGGGAACGATCGATGCCGCGGCCATCCTCATTCCGGCCTTGGCCGCCCGCAAGAGGCCGGCCCCGAGGACCCTCCGCCATGCCCGGACTCTCGCTTTTTTTCCCCTACCACGTCGCTTTGTTTGAACCATTTCCGCCTCCGCCGTTCATCGGCGGGTTTATTATCCGCGCCGCCGGGCGAAATCATCAGGCCGGGCGTTGCTGTTGTCCGGTGTGATGTCCGACGGAATACTCCCCAAACCCAGGGTAACACTAGCTTTTGTAGCTACTGGGGGTGCGGGTCGTGCGTTATCTGTGGATCCTCGGGGCGGCCGTCGTCGCCTCCTACACGGCGATGTATGGCGTCGAGACCTGGAAGCAGGGCAACCATTCAGGGGCGGTCGGGGTGATCATCGTCGCCGTCCTGGCCGTCGTCGTGCCGGCGGCGGTTCTCTTGCTGAGGTAGGCTTTGCTTGGGGGCGGTCGGTCACGTTCAGCATCCGAAACATCTGGGCAAGGATATCGGGCCGCTCCAGGATCGGGGATAAGCTCTTTTCTCTAGGGGACCGCCCAATTCCTGGCCGGGGGGAACCGGGCAGCAAAGGGAAAGGCAAGGGCAAGGGCGGCGGGAAAGGCCGGGGCGGAGACCAGTCGGGGGCAGCCAAGCAGGAAAAGCCGAGCCCGCCCATCCCGACCGAACCCATCTCGCCGACCGAGCGGTTCGCCCCGGACGGCCCGAAGACGCCCATGGTCAAGGCCTACGACGCCAACCTGGCCTGGGCCATGCAGGTCTTCCACAAGCAGGACAACAGCGACGTCGTCATCCGCGAGCTGGAGATCGGGACCGAGCCGCCGGTCCGGGCCTTCATCCTCTACTTCGACGGGCTGGTGGTCAAGAACGCCGTCTGGGAGGGCGTCCTCCAGCCGTTGATGCTCCTGTCCGAGATCGATGACATCCGCCGCCGCGGTAACCTCCTCGATTCCGTGGCTAAGCGCCTGGTGCCCTCGGACAAGTATGAGACGGTGACCGACTACGAGGCCGTCATCGCCCACGTCCTGACCGGGGAGACGGCCCTCTTCGTCGATGGTGAGGCCGGAGCCCTGGCCCTGGAGACCAAGGGTTGGGAGCATCGAAGCGTCGAGCGGGCCCAGAGCGAGATGGTCGTCCGCGGGCCCATCGAGGGCTTCACCGAGGCCCTGCGTTCAAACACCGCCCTGGTCAGACGGTTGATCAAGTCGCCGGACCTGGTCGTCGAGGGATTGAAGATCGGCCGGTTGTCCCGCACCGACGTCGCCCTGATGTACATCAAGGGCCTGACCAACGACAAGCTGGTGACCGAGGTCCGCCGGCGGATCAAGGCCATCGACGTCGACTTCGCCCCCCAGAGCGGGATGCTCGAACAGTACATCGAGGACTTCCCCTTCGCCATCTTCCCCCAGGTGACTTCGACCGAGCGACCTGATCGCGTGGGCGCCTTCCTGTCCGAGGGCAACGTGGCCATCCTCGTCGGTGACGATCCCTGGGCGCTGATCGCCCCGATGACCTTCACCACCTTCCTCCACAGCTCCGAGGATTACTACCTGCGCTGGCCCTACGCCAACTTCCTCCGGATCCTCCGATTTGTGTCGATGCTCATCGCTCTCTTCGTCCCGGCCGCCTACATCGCCGTCACCAACTATCATCAGGAGATGATCCCGACAGACTTGCTGATGGCCATCGCCTCGTCGCGGCACGGCGTCCCCTTTCCGGTCCCGGTCGAGGTCATCCTGATGGAGCTGTCCTTCGAACTGATCCGCGAGGCCGGCGTCCGCATCCCCAACGTCATCGGCCCGACCATCGGGATTGTCGGCGCCCTCGTCCTCGGTCAGGCGGCGGTGGCCGCCAACATCGTCAGCCCCATCCTGGTCATCATCATCGCCGTCACCGGCCTGGCCACCTTCGCCATCCCCAACTTCTCCGCTTCTTTCGCCGTCCGGGTCCTGCGCTTCCCCTTTGAGATCGTGGCCGCCTTCCTGGGTTTCCCGGGGATGGCCGCCGGGATGCTCTTCATGGCCCTGCACCTGGCCTCCCTCCGCAGCTTTGGCGTACCTTACCTGTCACCAGTGGCCCCGCGCCGCACGCCCACGGCGGATGTGCTGCTGCGTGGCCAGCTTTGGACGATGTGGCACCGGCCGCCCTTCCTGCGGCAAAGTGACCAGATCCGCCAGGACCTGATTGTTCGGAAGTGGGCGCCAGCGTCTCAGCTGGCCAAGAAGATGATCGTGAAACGAAAGGGGGGGAAGTGATGAGTCCTCGGGGCCGGGGGCCATCGACCGCCGGCAAGGACCGCTCCCGGGCGGGGGGCCTGAAACAGGGGACCAAGGCCTTCCCCTCGATGTCCCCGGAGTGGGGGCACGTCGGGCAGGCCGAACTGGTGGCGGCGCTGACCATCCTCATCGGGGGCAAGATCTTCCTCAGCTACCCGGCCTCAATCACCGAGCGGGCCCTGAACTCAGGGTGGCTGGCGGCGACCATCGGGGCGGGCGTCGCCGCCCTGGGGACCTGGGTGCTCATCAGCCTGATGAACCGCTTCCCCGATTACTCCCTGGCTCGGGTCAGCACCGAACTGGCCGGGCGCTACCTGGGCACGCTGATGAATCTCCTCTTGAGCGTGTTCTTCCTGGTGGTGGCGGCGCTCATCCTCAGGGAGTCGGCCGAGACATTGATCATCGGTATCCTCCCGCTGACCCCTCTGTCGGTGCTCGTCATGACCATGTTGATCGTCGTTGCCTACGGCGCCTACCTGGGGATCGAGGCCGTCTCGCGGGTCTGTTTCCTCCTCGGTCCCTGGCTCCTGGCGGGCCTGATCATCATCTTCCTTGGCGTGGCCAGGTTCTATGATTTCAGCCGGCTGCTTCCGGTCCTCAGCCAACCGCCGCTGGAATTGACCGTCAACGGAGTGACCCGATCCTCGCTCTACGTCGAGGTCGTCGCCATCGCCTTCCTCTACCCGTCAATCCGGAACAAGAAAAAGATCTTCGGCAGCGCGATGACCTCCCTCGGTCTCTCCTGGGTCTTGATCGCCGGGACCCCGGCCCTGGTGGTGTCGGCCTTCGGGGTCATCGGCGCGGCCCGGACCTCCTTTCCCATGTACTACATGGCCCGCCTGATCGAGTTTGGCCGGTTCGTCCAGCGGGTCGAGGCCGTCTTTGTCTTCCTCTGGTTCTTCACCGCTGGGTTGAAGGTGACGGTCGCCTTCTACGTCGCCGCCGTCGCCGTGGGAGAGACCCTTCACCTGCCCAACTACCGCCCACTGGTCCCGGCGATGGCGATCCTCCTTTACACCGTGGCCTTCCTTCCCCCGAGCTACGTGGCGACGGCCGGCTTCGAGGCCAACGTCTTTCGGAACTTCGGGGGGTTGCTGGGCTTCGGAGCGCCCCTCATCCTCTGGGTGATCGCCCTGGCCACCGGTAAGAGGCAAGAGGGGGCCGGGCCGGCCGAGGGCAAGAACCGGGCGGGTGGCGGTCGGGGACGGGGAGCGAAGGCCGATGGTGGCTAGGGGGCGTTTTGGCCGACCGCCGGGGGGCCGGTCGGTTCGCCGGCCGGCCGTCCTGGCCCTAACTCTGATCCTGGCCCTGACCCTCAGCCTGGGTGGCTGCTGGGACCGCCGGGAGTTGGAGGATGTGGCCTTCGTCCTGGCGATCGGGATCGACAAGGGCGAGCACGCCCCGCGTCGATATACGCTGCAAATCGCCGTGCCGGCGCTGATCGCCCAGGGGCGCGGCGGGGGCGGAGGTGGCCCGGGAGTCATCACCGAGGTCATCGAGGGCCGCACCCTGACGGAAGCGGCCAACCTCCTCGCCACCATGCGGCACAAGCGAATCAGCTTCGAGCACGAGAAGATCATCATCTTCGGTAAAGAGTTGGCCCAGGACGGGATCCTCGTATTTGTCGGGGAGCTGGTCCGAGACCGGCAATTCCGGCGGACCAACTACCTTCTCGTGTCCACGGGGACGGCCGGCGACATCCTACAGGGCCTTCAGACCGAGAGGGATCCGGCCGGGGCCATCGCGGAGCTTGTCCGCCTGGCCAGCAACACGGGCTTGGCGCCGGCGACCACCGTTCACGAGTGGCTGATCGCCTACGAGACGGTTGGCGGTGAGCCGGTGGCTCCGATCATCGGACCGCCGCGGGACGTCGCCGAGTCCGGGTTGGAGATGGGGCAGAGCGGTGGCGGCGCGGCCGGCGGGGAGGGGGGGACGGGCCACGCTTCCGGGGGCGGCGCCGTGACGCCGCCGAAGCTTCAGGTGATGGGGACGGCCGTCTTCTACGGGGACCGCCTGGTCGACTTCCTTTCCGGCGAGCAGACCCAGGTCTATCTGTTGATGGTGGGCAAGATGAGCCGGTCGGTCTTTACCTTCCAGATGCAGGATCCCGAGGCCGTCGTGTCGATCGCCGTCAGGGGCGAACAACCCAAGATGAAGGCCGCCATGGAGGGGGATATGCCCTCCATCAGCGAGCGGATCGTCTTCGAAGGGGACATCACCAAATTCCTCTACCGCGGCCAGTTCCTGACCAAGGAGTCGGATCTGAAGAAGGTTACGGAACAGCTCGACCATCGCCTCAAGGGGATCGCCGACGACCTGGTCGCCCGGATGCAGGGCCTCGGGACGGACATCTTCGGCTTCGGGCACAGCTTCCGTTACCGGGCCAAGAGCTTCGATGAGTGGATCCGCACCAACTGGCCGGCGCAATTCGTCCGGGCCAAGGTCAACCTGGAAGTCCGGTCGTTCGTCCGTCGGACCGGGACGACCCTCAGCCCCCTCGAGGAACTGCCGATCTATCGCCATCCGGAGGGCGGCGGGGGCTCGAGCGGGCCCTGAGGGCGGCCGTCACCGAGGGCGACGAAACATGGTTCATCGACCGGCATGATTAGAAGGAGCGGGGGCGGCCCCGCTCCAATCACTTTTTGTCGGGCGACCCTCCGTCACGACCAACCACCGCCCCCCAGCCGATTTTCGGGCTCGCTCAGATGACCTTTTTTGAAGGAAAATGCTCATTGACCGCGGAATACAAAAGCGGTAACCTAAAATGTTAAAACCGCCGCAACTCACGCACTCCTCTATTTGCGCCCCTCGACACTGGGCCAAAACCACCGAGACTGCCACGGCCGGACTTTGTGCCCGGCCGTTGGTCGTGGATTGGCCACTTTTCGGAATTGTCCGGCAAAAGGTCGTCATTCACCTGCCACGTCCACACCCGCGTCCATGGAAAGTCGTTCCGAAAGGTGGTAAGCCGATGAAGCTAACGCTGAAGGATTTCACGCCGAATGGCGAT